>CAYNUN010000319.1:0-3040 GCA_964400345.1 uncultured Methylobacteriaceae bacterium | reverse complement strand
GCAGCATCTCAAGCCCGCGATTCTCGGCGCGATCATGGAGCATTTCCTGTCGGGCGATCCGCTGATCGAGGGCGGAGACGCGGCGGTCGCCGCCGCGGCGAACGACGCCGAAGACGAATTCTTCGACGATGCGGATGCGCCCACGGTCGCGACCATCAAGGAACTGCTCGAAAGCCGCGTGCGCCCCGCGGTGGCGGGCGACGGCGGGGACATCACCTTCCGCGGCTTCAAGGACGGCGTGGTCTATCTCGCGATGAAGGGCTCCTGCGCGGGCTGCCCCTCTTCGACCGCGACGCTGAAGCACGGTATCCAGAACCTGCTCCGCCACTTCCTGCCCGACGTGCGCGAAGTCCAGCAGATCTGAACACTGGAAGCGGCGCGGCCGCGCTCCAGTTGAGGCTCCGCGAACCCCTTTGCGGAGCCTTTTTCATGACCGATTCCGTCTTTCATGCGCCTCTCGGCGATGCCGCGCTGAAGCAGCTCTTCACCGAGGCGCGCACGCACAACGCCTGGCTCGACCGGCCCGTGGAGGATGCGCTGCTGAAGCGCCTCGTCGACCTGATGAAGACCGCGCCGACCAGCGCCAACTGCTCTCCCGCCCGTATCGTCTTCGCGAAGTCGAAGGAGGCCAAGGAGCGGCTGAAGCCCTGCCTCGCGCCCGGCAATGTCGACAAGACCATGAGCGCACCCGTCACCGCGATCATCGGCATGGACATGGAGTTTCACGAGACGCTGCCGCGGCTCTTCCCCCATGCGGATGCGCGGAGCTGGTTCGCGGGCAAGCCGGAGCTGATCGAGGCCACCGCCTTCCGCAATTCCTCGCTGCAGGGCGGCTATCTGATCATGGCGGCGCGGGCGCTCGGCCTCGACACGGGGGCGCTGTCGGGCTTCGACGCGGCGAAGGTCGAGGAAAGCTTCTTCCCCGGCGGGACGATCAAGGCCAATTTCCTGTGTAATCTCGGTTACGGCGATTCGTCGGCGCTCTTCCCGCGCTCTCCGCGTTTCGCCTTCGAGGAATTCTGTTCGATCGTCTGAGGACCGGGGAACGGTCCCGAGGGGTCCCGTTGCGCATTCTGGCCGTCGATACCGCGCTGTCCGCCTGTTCCGTCTGCGTTCTGGAGGCGGGTGCGGCCGCGCCCGCGGCCCTGCGCTCCGAGATGATGGATCGCGGCCATGCCGAAGCGCTGATCCCGATGCTCGCCGATCTCGAACGGGACGTTCCCGGCGGCTTCGAGACGATCGACAAGATCGCCGTCACCGTCGGACCGGGGAGCTTCACGGGCCTTCGCGTCGGCCTCGCGGCGGCGCGCGCCATGGGCGTCGGGCTCGGCGTGCCGGTGGTCGGTGTCGGGACGCTCGCGGCCTTCGCCGCCCCCGTCGTGGCGTCCGACGGCACGCTCGTCGTGGCGAGCGCGATCGATGCCCGGCACGGCAACGTCTATGTGCAGGCGGTCAGCCCCGGCGGCCGCCTGCTGGTCGCGCCTCGCATCGCGCCGCTGCGCGAGGCCGCCCGCGCGATCGGCGGCAGCGCCGTGCGGATCGTCGGTCCTGCGGCCGATCTCCTCGCCTCGGCCGCGCTCGATCTCGGCCTTCAGGTCTTCGTCGATCCGCCGCAGCGCGCGCCGGACATCGTCTGGGTCGCGCGGCTCGGCCTCGCGGCCGATCCCGCCCATGCCCCGCCCGATCCGCTCTATCTGCGCGATGCGGACGCCAAGCCGCAGGGCCATGCCCGCATTCCCCGCGCCTGAGGATCCGCCGTCTTGCGCCTGCCCTTTTTCGGCCCTCCGCCCGCCCCCGCCTTCGCCCGGTTCGATCCGCGCGATGCGCGTGCCGCGGCGGCGATCCATGCCGAAGGCTTCGCGCGCTCATGGAGCGCGGTCGAGATCGAGGCGCTCGCGACCGACCCCGCCGTCTTCGGCGATGCGGCGCGCGAGGGGCGGCCCGAGGGGCGGCTCCTCGGTTTCGTGTTGAGCCGCGCGGCGGCCGACGAAGCCGAAATCCTGACGATCGCCGTCGCCTCCTCCGCCCGCGGGCGCGGCGTCGGCCGGGCGTTGCTCGCCCGCCACGCGGCGCGGCTCGCCGCATCCGGCATCCGCGCCTTGTTCCTCGAAGTGGAAGAGACCAATGCCGCGGCGCGGGCGCTCTATGCCCGTGCCGGCTTCGCCGAAGTCGGCCGGCGCGGGGCCTATTACCGGAAGCCCGACGGCACGCGGGCCGACGCGCTGATCCTGCGCCGCATGCTCTGAGCCGGTGGACGCCGGCCGGAGGCGACGCTATAGGTCGCGCGACTGTCGGAGGGCTTGGCCTTGGCCGCATCGCGCAACGGACTCCTGCGGCGCCGCGGCGCGCATCGGCCGGCCCGATGCGCATTCTGAAACTGTCGATCCTCTCCGCCGTCTTCGCGACGCTGACCCTCGCTCTGCTGCCCGTCCAATGGATCGCGGTTCGGCGGGATCTGAAACTCTCGCACCGCCTGCCCGTCTTCTATCATCGAAGGGTGGCCCGGCTTCTCGGCATCCGGGTTCGGGTCGAGGGCGCGCCCGCGGCCCATCGCCCGCTGCTGCTCGTCGCCAATCACGTCTCCTGGACGGACATCACCGCTCTCGGCGCCGTGCTGCCGCTCTCCTTCATCGCCAAGGCGGAAGTGGCGAAATGGCCGCTTTTCGGCACGCTGGCGCGGCTGCAGCGCACGGTCTTCGTCGACCGTACGCGGCGCAGCGCGACCGCCGCGACGGCGAAGGAGGTGGCCGAGCGCCTCTCTTCGGGCGACGCGATCGTGCTCTTCGCCGAAGGCACGACGGGCGACGGCAACCGCGTCCTGCCCTTCCGCTCGCCGCTGCTCGGCGCGGCGAAGGAGGCGGCGGGCGGGGACGGGCGCGTCTTCGTCCAGCCCGTGGCGATCGGCTATCTGCGCCGCAACGGCCTCGTCCTGCACCGCCGGGACAAGCCGGGCATCGCCTGGTACGGGGAGATGGATCTCCTGCCGCATCTCACGGGCATCGCGGCGGGCGGCCCGATCGACGTGACGATCCGTTTCGGC
>CAYNUN010000318.1:0-3046 GCA_964400345.1 uncultured Methylobacteriaceae bacterium | reverse complement strand
CGGCCGCCGAGGCGCTGGAACTTCTGCGGATCACGCAGGAATTCGACGATCTCCTGCAGGTCTTCCTTCGCCTCGTCGACGCCTGCGACGTCCTCGAAGGTGACGCGGCCGTGCGCTTCGGTCAAAAGCTTCGCCTTGGACTTGCCGAAGCCCATGGCCTTGCCGCTCGCCCCCTGAACCTGACGGGACAGGAAGAACCACGCGCCGATGAAGACGATCAGCGGCAGCCAGTTGATGAGGAGCGCGAGGAACCAAGGCACGTTGTCCGACTGCGCCTTCGCCGAGAAGTTCACGCCCTTGGAGGCGAGCTTCGTCACGAGGGTCGGATCGTTCGGCGCATAGGTCTGGAAGGGGCGGCCGTCGGCGAGCATGCCCTGAATCTCGGGGCCGGCGATCACGACGTTGCTCACCCGGCCGGATTCGACCTCGGAGAGGAACTGGCTGTAGCTCATCTCCTGAGCGCCGCCGCGCTGTCCGGGATTCTGGAACAGCGTCACCAGAGCGAGCACGAGCAGGAAGATGATCGCCCAGAGGGCGAAATTGCGGACGTTCGGATTCATGGACCGATCGATCGCCTCGGTGGGGACCCCGACCGCATCAGCGGTCGCCGGTCGCGTTGCATGCCCTGTAATCTAGGTTCGCACCGACCCGTTGCCAAGGGAACGAAAGACGGAAGGTCGGCACGACCCCTCCGAAACACGACCGAACATCGTGAATGATGCGCTCAGGAGGGGTCCGCGATCGCGCGGCGGGGATCGTTTTCGGCCCGGATCGCCACCGCGCCGCGGCGATCGAGACGAATGACGGCCCCGGCGAGCGTGCGGCTGCAAGCCGCGCCCGCCGCCCGCGCCGCCGTCAGAGCCGCCGCCAGAGCCTCCAGACGTTCGAGCCGCAGGATGCGACCGCGCGCCGCGCGACCGATCGACCGCCCGAGCAGGCGCAGGACGATTTCCGCAGGTTCGTCGAAAAGCTCCGCCGCGAGCAGGATGCCGTCGGCACGCTCGGAGAGGAGCCGACGCTCGGCCTCGTCCGTCGCCCGTTCGAGGGCCTCGTCGGCCCGGGCCGCACGCGCGGCGAGGCGGGCGAGGCGCGCGTCGTCCAAGCCCTCGGCGGCGAGCACCGCGCGCGCCTGCCGCCAGCGGGCACGGGCGAAGCGGGGATCGGCATTGGAGGCGTCCTCGACGAAGCGCAGGCCCGCCTCGCGGCAGACGGCGACGAGGCGCGCCTTGGGTACGCTCAGAAACGGACGCAGAACGGGGACGGCGTCATGCTCGGAGACCGCCCGCATGCCCGCGAGCCCCGCCACGCCGCTGCCCGCGGCGATCCGCATCAGCACGGTTTCGGCCTGATCGTCGCGGTGATGGGCGGTGACGTGGCTGGGGGCCCCGCTGGCGCGGGCTGGCGCGACGAGGCGCGCCCGCCGCGCCTCGCGGGCGGCCTCCTGCAATCCGGCCGCGGGCTTCGGCCCGATCCAATGCAGGACCGTATGGGGAAGGCCCAGCGCCTTCGCGGCGAGGGCGACCGCCGCCGCCTCGTCCGCCGACGCGGCGCGAAGCCCGTGATCGACGGTGGCGACGAAGGCGGGACGAGGACCGAAACGGGCGACGAGATGCAGCAGCGCCAGCGAATCGGGGCCGCCCGACACCGCGAGGAGAGGACGGCGATCGGCCAGGGGGCGAAGCAGGTCCGCCGCTTCCTCGGCGGCCAATGGGGAGACGTCGGGCCGCGCCCGGCTCAGCATCCCGTCCGATTCATCTCGCGGTCGACCGTCACCTGGAGGGCGGCCGAAGCCTGCGGATAGCGGCGGCCGACTTCGGCGAAGGCCCCGCAGGCCTGATCCTTCTGATTGAGGCCCCGGAGGGAGAGCGCGAGCTTGTACAGCGCCTCGGGCGCGACGGAGGCATTCGGCCAAGTCTGATGGATCTTCAGATATTGCTCGGCGGCGTCGGCATGCATGTTGCGGCGCAGATAGGTCTCGCCGAGCTGGAAGGTGGCGTTCGGGGCGTTCGGGTCCCTCGGATAGGACTGCAGGAACGACCGGAACGCCATCTCCGCCTCGGACCAGCGACGGTCGCGGACGAGTTCATAGGCGTCGTCGAATTCTTCCCGCGCGGTGCGCGGCGGCGAGATCGCCGCGACGGAGGGAGGCGCTGCGGGCACGGGCGCGGGCTGGAGCGCGGGTTGCGGCGCCGGCAAGGCGCCCTGCGGAAGCTCCGGCTCCGTCGCGGGCACGCCGCGACCCGCAGCGGACAGATCCAGAGGACCGCCCGAGCGGGGGCGGCTCTCCTGATCCTGCGCCATGATCGCGGCGGTTCCGGCCGCACCGACCACCGCCCCTCCGGCCGTGGGCGGCGTGGCGCCGAGCGGCAGGGGCGCGCCGGGAGCCGTCGGATCCGAAGACGGATCGAAGGCGTCGCTGCGCCGCTGCTGTTGCTGGGCGGGCGGTTGAGCGGCGGGAGGCTGGGCCGAAGGCGGGGCCGCGCGCGGCTGCGCGGGCGTCGCGGCGGGCGCTCCGGGCTTGGGAGCGGGCTGAAGATCCTGGAAGCGGAAATCCACGTCCTTTTGGAACTTGCCGAGCTGATCCTGCAGACGCCGGTTCTCGAACTGGAGCTGTTCGATCTGGCCGGAGAGCTGCCGGAGCTGAGTTTCGAGGCGGTTCACCCGCACGAGCAGTTCGGCCGGGTCCTGCGCCTGAGCGAAGGTCGGGACGAAGGCCAGCACGACCGCGAAGAGGGCACGACGGAGGAACGCCATAAGGGGGTCCGAGGCTGTTGGAATCGCTTCTCGATTACCATGAGCCGCGCAGCGGGCCAAAACATGGCGGGACGTCGGATCCTCTCGGTGTCATCCCGGCCGGAGCAAGACTTTCTTCGGAGTGCTCCCGAAGCAAGACGTGGATGCCCGCCTGCGCGGGCATGACGGTGGGAGGTGGCCGGCAATCCCGTGGTGTCGTCCCGGCCGCGGCGAAGGGGAGAGCCGGGAGCCGAGAAACACCGTCGCCGCTTGCTCGTCGATCGAAAAGCCGGATCCCGGGTCCGCTTTGCGG
>CAYNUN010000317.1:0-3059 GCA_964400345.1 uncultured Methylobacteriaceae bacterium | reverse complement strand
ACAGGTTTGCGTCGACCCGAAGCTTCGTCGACGTTCGAGAGAAAAGGGAGATCCCGCGATGCAGGCGACCGGCGTTTCATTCTCGCGGGAAACGGTCACATCGACGATCAAGGCCGCGGCCCGCGATGCGGGCGGTGACTTCGCCTATCTGCTCCGTCAGGCGCAGGTGGAAAGCGGCCTCGATCCGAACGCCAAGGCTTCCACGAGTTCCGCCACGGGGCTCTTCCAATTCATCGACGACACCTGGATGAACATGGTCCGCCGCCATGGTCCGCGCCACGGACTCGCCGAACAGGCGCGGCGAATCGAAGCGGGGAACGTCAGCGCCGCCGAACGCGCCGACATCCTGAAACTCAGGAAGGATCCGGCGCTCTCCACCCGCATGGCGGCCGAATTCGCCGCCGAGAACGCCCGCGCGCTGAAGGCCGCCGGAACCGAACGGGTCGGTGCGACGGAACTCTATCTCGCCCATTTCCTCGGGGCGGGCGGCGCGGTCAAATTCATGGAGGGGTTGCGCGAAAGGCCTTCCGCCGCCGCGGCTTCCGCCCTTCCGAGGGCTGCGGAGTCCAATCCTTCGATCTTCCACCCGCAAGGGCGCGCGGCCAGTTTCCGCGAGGTCTATGATCGGTTCGCGAAGAGGTTCGAGGGCGTCGAGCCGCCTTCGGCCGAACTCATGGCCGTGGCCTCGGCCGTCGTCGGCGGCGGCAAGGCGGTGCGCGAGACGGTCGAACCCGCTTTCCGCAGCCTCGCTTCCACCGCTCGCGGTCTCCTTTCGAACGGCTTCTCGACGCCCGTCGTCCCGGCGCCCGCCCGCGCACCCGTCGGCGCGATCACGGCGGAGGCCGTCTCGGCGGTCGTCGCCGGCCGGTCCGGAACCGAACCCGTCCCCGATTCGGGCGCGCCGGTCGCGGCCGAGACGGTCGCCGAATTCCTTCAGATCGTCACCCATGCCGGTGGGGCCGGGGCCGACGAGACCGTTCCGGTCGATGCGTCCGGTCGCGACGCCTCGCTGGGCGCGCGCACCTGATCGATCAACTGCGGCTCTCGCCCTCTTCGAGCAGACGTGCCTTGCCCGTCTCGATCAGGTGATCGGCATCCTCGGGCGCGACGTCGATCACGATCCCGGCGGGCAGCCGCATGCCCCGCAGCGTGCCCTGCTCGATCAGACGTACGGAGATCA
Source organism: uncultured Methylobacteriaceae bacterium (assembly GCA_964400345.1). GTDB lineage: Bacteria > Pseudomonadota > Alphaproteobacteria > Rhizobiales > Beijerinckiaceae > JAIXZO01. The sequence goes on along the minus strand of CAYNUN010000317.1, from coordinate 1,879 downwards.
TCTCGTCGATTTCGCCGCTTTTCGTTTCGGGGGCCTCTGCGGGCGCGAGTTCGGCGTCCGCCGCGGCTTCGACCGCTTCCGGTTCCGGTTCCGGTTCCTTCTCCGGTTCGGGCTCGTCGCCCGCGAAGATCGGTTCGATCTTCGGTTGCGGGTCGGGCGGAGACACGTCGAGTTTGACGTCGACGACGCGAAGCGAGGCGAGCGTGTGCCAGAGCTTCAGGAATTCGATCCGCTCCAACAGAAGTTCCGCCTCGGCAGGCTTCATCGCCGCGAGCGCGTCCAACCGGTTCCTGATTTCTAGGATCGTCGCCTGTCGTTCCGGCTCGGTCAGTTTCGAGAGATCGAGCTCCTTGAGTTTCTGCAGGATCTTGCTCGTCATCACGCACCCTTGCGTACACCCGCCCCCGGCACGGAGCTCGAGCGGATCAGCGCGCGCCGCGCGGCGCGCGTCAAGAGGGGGGCCTTCTCCGCTTCGGCTCCCTCACCTGCGGCTATTCGCACAAAATGATGAAAAACGGATATATTTCAGCATGTTGGAACTGGCATCGTAATTGCAAATGAGGCGCTGGATACATGACCTTAAGCTGGAGAGCGTTATGTCGGTCATCAATACGAACACCAATGCGCTGATCGCGCGCGATGCGCTGAGCAAAGTCGATCGCAAGCTGGCCACGGAGATGGAACGGCTTTCGACGGGCAAGCGCATCAATTCCGCCAAGGACGATGCCGCGGGGCTTGCGATCTCGAGCCGCATGACATCGCAGATCCGCGGTCTGGATCAGGCGGTCCGCAATGCCAACGACGCGATCTCGATGCTTCAGACCGCCGACGGTGCGACCATCGAAATCACGAACATGCTGCAGCGGATGCGTGAACTGGCCGTGCAGTCCCGCAACGACACCAACAATACCACGGATCGCGAATTCCTGGACCTCGAGTTCCAGCAGCTCGCCTCGGAAGTCACGCGCATCGCGGATACGACCGAGTGGAACGCGAAGAGCATTCTGAACGCGACCACGACCTTCGTCTTCCAGATCGGCGCGAATTCTGGTCAGACGGTGTCGTTGTCCATCGGGAATTTCCAAGCTTCGGCCTCCAGCGCGAGCAATGCGACCGACGGCATCGGCTATGGAACCGCGGGCGGCATCTCGACCGGCACCGACGCCGACTCGGCCATCTCGGCGATCGACGACGCACTCGATTACATCGCGGCGGGCCGCGCCACGCTCGGCGCCATGATCAACCGTCTCGCCTACACGATCGACAATCTCACGAACGTGTCGGTGAACACCGCCCAGTCGCGCAGCCGCATCCTCGACACCGACTTCGCCAAGGAGACCGCGGATCTGGCGCGTGAGCAGATCGTCAAGCAGGCGGCGACCGCGATGTTGGCGCAGGCCAATCAGCAGCCGCAGACGATCCTGTCGCTCCTCAAGCAGTAAAGACGGAGCGATCGGCGCCGTCGGCGCGTCGCGCGTAGGGAGAGATCCATGAACGGTATCTTGACGGACAAGCATTTCGCGTCGGTGACACCGGTCGAGGGTGAGGCTGCCGCAGCCCTCGCTCTCGGCGTGGAGCTCTTTTCCCAAGGCGACTACCGCACGGCCATCGAGGCGTTCGCGCGTTCGATCGCCGCCGATCCGACGGCCGCAGCGCCCTACGCCAATGCCGCCGCAGGTTTCGCGGCATTGGGTGCGCTCGACGAGGCCGTCGAATGGATGGAACTTGCCGCGAGCATCGCACCGGAAAACCCGGAAATCCTGCGACATCTCGGGACGCTCTACGCCCGTGCCGGGCGAGAAAACGACGCACTTTCGGCCTTTTCGTCAGCGACCGCCCTCGCGGCGGACGATGTGGACCTGCTCAACATCGCGGGTCT
>CAYNUN010000316.1:0-3072 GCA_964400345.1 uncultured Methylobacteriaceae bacterium | reverse complement strand
CATCGGCATCCAGCCCGATATCCTGCTCTGCCGCACGGATCGCGAGATCCCGCGCGAGGAGCGCCGCAAGCTCGGCCTGTTCTGCAACGTGCGCGAAACGGCGGTGATCGAGGCGCGCGATGTCGCGTCGATCTACGACGTTCCGGTGTCCTATCACGAGGCGGGTCTCGACCGCGAAGTGCTCGCCGCCTTCGGCATCGATCCCGCGCCGAAGCCCGACCTGTCGCGCTGGCGCGGCGTCACGGAGCGCGTCTTCAACCCCGAAGGCGAGGTCACCATCGCGGTGGTCGGCAAATATACGGGGATGAAGGACGCCTATAAGTCCCTGATCGAGGCGCTGAATCACGGCGGCATCGCCAACAAGGTGAAGGTGAAGCTCGACTGGATCGAGTCCGAGGTGTTCGAGAGCGAGGATCCCGCGCCCTTCCTCGAACATGTCCACGGCATTCTCGTGCCCGGCGGCTTCGGCCTGCGCGGCGCGGAGGGCAAGATCCGCGCGGCGGGCTTTGCGCGCGAGCGCAAGGTTCCCTATTTCGGCATCTGTTTCGGCATGCAGATGGCCGTGATCGAGGCGGCGCGTTCCCTTGCCGGCATCAAGGACGCCAATTCCACCGAATTCGGCCCCTGCAACGAACCCGTCGTCGGCCTGATGACGGAATGGCTCCGCGGCAATGCGCTGGAGCAGCGCACGGCGGGCACCGATCTCGGCGGCACGATGCGCCTCGGGGCCTACAGGGCGACGCTGGCGGAAGGCAGCCGGATCGCGCAGGTCTACGGCGCGACGGAGATCGAGGAGCGCCATCGTCACCGCTATGAGGTGAACATGGACTACCGCGCGCGTCTCGAAGAGAAGGGCATGCGCTTCGCCGGCGTCTCGCCCGACGGCGCGCTGCCCGAGACGGTCGAATTCCCCGACCATCCCTGGTTCATCGGCGTGCAGTATCACCCGGAACTGAAGTCGCGGCCCTTCGAGCCGCATCCGCTCTTCGCGGGCTTCATCGCCGCGGCGATCGAACAGAGCCGCCTGGTGTGAGCGCCGCGGCCGGTCTCGATCATCTCGTTCTCGCGGTCCGCGATCTCGATGCGGCGGGGCGCTTCTACGAGGCGCTCGGCTTCAAGGTCGGCGGCCGCAACCGCCATCCTTGGGGCACCGAGAACCGCATCGTCCAGTTTCCGGGCACCTTCCTCGAGCTGATCACCGTCGCGCCGGGGGCGGAGATCCCGCCCCATGCGCCGGGCCGCTTCTCCTTCGGGGCCTTCGTCCACGATTCGCTCGCGCGCCGCGAAGGCCTCTCGATGCTCGTCCTCGAATCGAAGGACGCGGCGGCCGATGCGGCGGCCTTCGCCAAGGCGGGCATCGGCGCGTTCGAGACCTTCTTCTTCGAGCGCAAGGGCACGCGACCGGACGGCACTCCCGTCGAAGTGTCCTTCACGCTCGCCTTCGCCGAGAACGCGCTGTCGCCCGAAGCCGCCTTTTTCCGCTGCATGCAGCATCGGCCCGAGAATTTCTGGAGCGCGGCGGCGCAGGCTCATCCCGGCGGGCCGTCGGGCGTGGCGGGCGTGGTGATGATCGCGGAGAACCCCTCCGACCATGCCGATTTCCTGTCGCATTTCACGGGCCTTCGCGATTTCGACGCCACCTCGGCGGGCCTCCTGTTCCGCACGCCGCGGGGCGAGATCGAGGTTCTGAGCGCAGCCGCCTGGCGCTTCGCCTCCGGCCTCGATGCGGCGGAGGAGCCGACCCGTTTCGTGGGTTTCCGCCTGCAATGCGACGACCTCGCCGCCCGCCGGGCGCGGCTCGCGAGCGAAGGCGTCCCCTTTGCGGAGCATCGCGGGAAACTCGTGGTGCCCCCGGAAGCCGCGTTCGGTTGTGCGGTGATCTTCGAGGGGTGAGGGGCCGGGCTTCCTCGTGGACCGATCCGAAATGCGGGCAAAGCCGTCTGGACGGAACGGAGCAAGAACGTTAAGATTTTTTGGGGCATGAAACTCCGAATCGGCAGGGGCCATGAAGCCGACCTTCATCGAGTTCTTCGCAGGCGGCGGGATGGCGAGAGCGGGGCTTTCGCCCGAGTGGTCCTGCCTGTTCGCGAACGACCTCGATCCCAAGAAGGCTGCGGCGTATCGCGCGAATTGGGGCGATGACGAGTTTCACCTCGGCGACATCACGGCGCTGAAATCCGGCGACATTCCGGACGCGGACCTTGCTTGGGCGTCTTTCCCTTGTCAGGACTTGTCACTGGCCGGGAACGGACGCGGCCTAGCGGGCGAACGTTCGGGACTGTTTTGGAGCGTCTGGTCGCTTCTGAGCGGAAAAATGAACAAGCCCCGCCTGCTCGTTCTGGAGAATGTGGGCGGCACTCTCACCTCCAAGGGCGGCGACGATTTTCGCGAAATCTGCCGCGCCTTGGCGAGCCTCGGATACCGGTTCGGTGCGGTCATGGCCGATGCGGTGCATTTTCTTCCGCAATCGCGGCCTCGGATGTTCATCATCGCGGTGCGCAACGGCCACGAGCCGCCTGCGGGGCTCTTCACCGCACAACCTTCGAAGACATGGGCTCCCCTTGCGCTTCGCAAGCTTCAAGACGGCCTGCCGTCTGATCTCCGGTCGCGCTGGATATGGTGGAATCTTCCGGAGCCCCCCGCCCGCAATATCGGTCTGGCGGACGTGATCCTCGATGCGCCGTCGGACGTCGATTGGCATTCTCCCGAGGAGACGGCCCGGCTCCTCGGCATGATGAGTCCCGTCAATTTCGAGAAGGTCCAATTCGCGAAGGCGTCGGGCCTTCGCTGCGTCGGTACGGTCTATCGACGCACGCGCATCGAAGGCGGCGTGAAGCATCAGCGGGCGGAAGTCCGCTTCGACGACGTCGCGGGTTGCCTGCGGACGCCTGCGGGCGGTTCGAGCCGCCAGATCGTGATGGTCGTGGAGGCGGGGGCTGTGAAGACGCGGCTGCTCTCCAAGTTCGAAGCGGCAAGTCTCATGGGGCTGACGAACTACCGCCTGCCGGAAAAATACAACGACGCGTACCATCTTTTAGGCGACGGCCTGGCCGTGCCCGTGGTGCGCTTCCT
>CAYNUN010000315.1:0-3083 GCA_964400345.1 uncultured Methylobacteriaceae bacterium | reverse complement strand
TCTACGGGCCGGATATGACCAGCCCGCAGGTTCCCGTCGAGCCGTTCCATGCCGTCACCAAGCAGTATGTCGACGACGCCATCGCGGCGGTCGGCGGCGGCGGTGAAGGCGGCTCGTTCCTGCCGCTCACGGGTGGAACGGTCACGGGAGAGTTCCGCGTAGACGAAGGTCTCGGGCTTGGCTCTATCGCCATCGACCCCGTGGCGGTCAATCTGCTGATCTCCGACGGCATGGGGCAGACGGCGGAGTTCTCGCCCGCCGGGATGTTCTTCAACGGCGACGGCTCGACGGCGGTGTCCAACGGGCAGATCACGCTGCTGAACAACCAGAACCAGCCCGCTATGCCTGTCGAGAACAGTCAGGTGGCGGTCAAGGGCTACGTCGACGCACAGATCGCTTCTGCGGTCGCGCCGCTCGCCTTGCTGCCGCGCCTGACGCTGAACCTCCAGACCAGCACGGGCAGCATCACCACGTCGCCCGTGATCGCCAACGCGCTGACAAGCATCGGCAACACCAACGGCTTCACGATTAACCTCGGCTTCGGGGAGTATCGCGAACCGGGTCCGGTCGTCTTCAACGACAAGTGGCAGCTTCAGGTCGTCGGGCCTGCGTCGGCCAACACGACGGCGGCGACGATCAAGAACGGCATCACGATCCAGAACAGCAACGGCGTCCGTCTCCTGCGCGTGCAGGTCGAAGGCGCGTCGGCCATCCAGTCCCGCGCGGGGCTGGGCCAGCATTTCGAGCGATGCCAGTTCATGGGCAACGTCACGCTGTCGGGCACTGGCGGCTGGATGATGTTCACCGACTGCGAGCTTGGCGGGAACGTCACGGTCGATGCGGCCTTCGCCGGAACGATCTACTTCGTCCGCTGCTCGTTCGGTAATGCATCCGGTGTCTACACGTTCAACCAGACCAGCCCGGTGCAGGTCATCCTGACGGACTGCTCCGGCATCACGAACGGCGGCATCGCGAAGTCATCGTATTCCGGCATGGCGACCTACAAGGCGGGCACGCAGGCGCTGTTCGTCAACGGCCTGCCGCTGATGATGAGCGGCACGACCGCGCAGCGCCCCGCGACCGCGATGACGGGCTTCCAGTATTTCGACACGACGTTGAACCGCCCGGTCTGGCGGAGCGGCACGTCGTGGCGGGATGCAACGGGCGCGACCGTCTGAATGCTATCCCCGCCGCATCATCGGGTGCGGCGGGGCTTCCCACACTCTGAACCAAGGTGTCCGCGATGCTCTTCCAGATCGGCCCTGTGCGCGTCACGGTGGCTCCGTTCAACGCGCACGAGACCGCGCGCAACACCGAAACCAACTACGTCGAGAAGCCCGTCCTCGGCACGACGCCCCCGGTGGAGTTCGTTGGCGAGGGCGGCGAAAAGATCACGATCCGTGGCCGTCTCTTCCCGCGCCGTCTCGGCGGCATGTCCGACATGATCCGCCTGCACGCCGCGCGGAAGACCGGGCAGCCGCAATACATCATGCGCGGTGACGGACAGCAGTTCTTCTGGGGCGTGATCGAGTCGATCTCGGAGCGGTCGTCGTTCCTCGACAGCGGCGGCGTCGGTCAGATGATCGAGTTCGACATGTCCATCCGCAAGTGCTCCGCGCCTTCCGCCGGGAGCTATTTCAGCCTGATGCGGGCGTTGTTCCAATGAGCACCATCATCGAACGGATCACCATCGAGGGCGACGAGATAACGGCTTCGCTTCTGGTATGGCGTCGGTTTCACAAGCCGATGCCCGGCATCGTCGAAGCGATCTACGCGCGCAACCGCGAACTGGCCGAGCACGGTCCCTACCTCCCGGTCGGCACCGTCGTCGAAATCCCGATCCCCGTCACGAAGAACACACCGGATCAGCTTGACCCGATCCGGCTCTGGTAAAGGACACGCCGATGCGTCGCGCCGTCTACAATGTCGTGATCGGCGGGCGGCTCATCAACGCGCTGCTCGAACCCGTTCTGCTCTCGCTTTCAATCACCGACAACGCCGGAACGAACAGCGACACGGCGACCATCGACTGCGATGACACCGACGGGCGGATGCTGTTTCCGCAGCCCGGCGCTCCGGTCGTCATCTCGCTCGGTTGGTCGAACGGCGGCATCCGCGAGGTCTTCACCGGGACCGTCGACGAGGTGCGCTCATCCGGCAGCCGTGGCGGCGGTCGGACGATCAGCATCAACGCCAAGGGCGTCGACACGCTGTCCAAGGCGAAGGAAGGACAGCAGCGGCACTGGGATCAGGAGACGGTCAAGAACATCCTGCAACAGGCAGGCAGCATCGCCGGGATCACCGACATCAAGGTCGACCCGACGCTCGCCGGGATCGTCATCCCGTATGTCGCGGCGAACGGCGAGAGCTTCCTGCATCTCGGCGAACGGCTCGCACGCGAGATCGGCGGCAACTTCCGCGTCGAGGGCAACACGGCCACGATGTCGAAGCGGGCCGGGGATTACTCGCCATCGGTCACGGCGGCTTGGGGCCGCAATCTGCACTCGTGGGATGTCACGCCCGCCATCGGTCGCGGACGATACGCGAAAACGAAGGCGCGATACTACGACCAGAAGACCGCGCGCGAGTTCGAGGTGAAATCCGATACGGGCGTCGGCCTGACCTACGCCGAGTTCGTGCGCCGGGAAATGATGGCGGATCGCGGCGCTGCGGAACGGGCGACGGAAGGCGATGCTGCACTTGCGAAGGAGAAGGCGGGCGCAGGCTCGGTGACGATTGAGGGGACGACGGATGCCGTTCCCGACGGTCGATGCGTGCTGACGGGCGCAAGGCCCGGCGTCGATGGAACCTACCTTATCAAGTCCGTCTCCCACAGCGTGAGCCGTGGCGGGGGCTGGACGACGACACTCGAACTCGCCGAGCCGCAAGATGGCGCGGGCGAGGACGCACGCGAAGGGACTGAGCCGTGAGCGACTGGAACTCGATCTTCAATGAGCGGGGCGCGATGCTCGCCTTCTTCGGTGCTCTTGGCGGCGCGGTTCGTTCTGCCGCGCTTAAGACCACATGGCGTGAAGGTCTGCGGGTGATGTTCATCGGCAGCGCGACTGCTTTCGGCGTGGGCG
>CAYNUN010000314.1:0-3089 GCA_964400345.1 uncultured Methylobacteriaceae bacterium | reverse complement strand
GCTTCGGCGGCGAACGCGAGATCGAGCAGATTCTGGATCGCGGCACGGCGTCGGAACGTGCAGCGCTGTTCTGGCGCTGGACGATGGGCTTCAACGCCACGATGGAGTCGATCCATCGCTGGGCCTGGTGGTTCGCGGTGCTGACCACGCTCACCGGCGGCATCGGCATCCTGCTCACGGGGACGGCCGTCGACAATTGGTATCTCTGGGCCGTCAAGCACGGGGTGGCGCCGTCCTACTCCACGCAATGGGCGCCCGTCGTGGATCCGGCTATCGCCGCTGGAGGGATGCGATGAAACCCGACTTCCTCAAAAAGACCTTCGTCTTCGCGGGCGCGACGGCTCTCGCCGTCCTGCTCGCGGGGTGCGAGGTTCCCCCTCAGGAATCGACCCAGAACGGCCCCGCCGGAACCGGCATGGTGCAGGTGAAGAGCCCCGAGCGCGAAGCCGCCAAGCTCGCCTCGGTCAAGATCCCCGAGCCCCAGCCCGAAGCGGATGCGAGCGGCCCGAAAGCCTCGGAAGTCTATCAGAACGTCAAGGTTCTGGGACATCTGAGCGAGGGCGAGTTCATCCGCGTGATGGCCGCGGTCACCGAGTGGATCTATCCCGAAGAGGGATGCGCCGCCTGCCACAATCTGGAAAATCTCGCCGAGGACTCCGTCTATACGAAGATCGTCGCGCGCCGCATGTTCCAGATGACGCAGACGATCAACTCGAAATGGACGGCGCATGTCGGGCAGACCGGCGTCACCTGCTACACCTGCCACCGCGGCGGGCCGGTGCCGGCGAACATCTGGTTCAAGTCGCCCGAGCCCGACAATCCTCCCTATATGGGCGCGCGCAACGGACAGAACGCACCCGTCCGCAGCGTGGCCTATTCGACCCTGCCGAACGAGCCCTTCTCCTCGCTGCTGATGCAGAAGGGCCAGATCCGGGTGCAGGGACCGACGGCGATCCCGCCGCGCGGCGACCGGATGGAATCGGGCGTGCCGATCCAGGATGCGGAGGCCACCTACGGGCTGATGATCCACATGTCGGAAGCCCTCGGCGTGAACTGCACCTTCTGCCACAACAGCCGCTCCTTCGGCTCTTGGGCCGAAAGCCCGCCCCAGCGCGTCACGGCCTGGCACGGCATCGAAATGGTCCGCGATCTCAACGTGACCTATCTCGATCCGCTCCAGCCCGTCTATCCGCCGAACCGCCTCGGCGAAGCGGGCGACGCGCCCAAGGCCTTCTGCTCGACCTGCCATGCGGGCGTGAACAAGCCGCTCCACGGCGCGGCGATGTTCAAGGACTACAAGATCGAACTCTCTCCGCCGAAAGCGAACTGACCCCCCCATCGCTTCGGCATTCGAACCGCCGGATCGCAAGATCCGGCGGTTTTTTCGTGGGACGTCGGCAGGCCGAGCGGGCCGCGTCGCGTCGAACACGCCGAAGCGGCCGAGCGACCTTGCACACCCCTCACCGCTCCAGCCGGCACTCCGCCGCGTAGGAGTCGGCGGCCGCGGTCGCGACCCTCTCCACCGCGCTCGTCACGAAGACGCCGTCGGCACGGCGGACCGCTTCGACGCGGTGGAAGTCCTGGATCGGAAAGCCGTTGCGGTTGAAGCGGAAGGCGCCGCGCGGGCTGTCGATCTCGGCCGCGAGAAGCGCCCGCCGGAACGCGGCCTTGTCGTCGAGCCGGCCGCCGGTCTTCGTCAGGGCGGCGTCGATCAGGAGCGCGGCGTCATAGCCCTGCTGGGCATAGAAGGAGGGCACATGGCCGAACTCCTTCTCATAGGCCGCGACGAAGGCCCTGTTCGCCGGCACGTCGAGATCGGACGCCCATTGCGCCACGGTCGAGAGCTGCAGCGCCGCCTCCTTCATGGCGGGCAGCGTGCTGTCGTCGATGGTCCCGGCGGACATCAGCGGAATGCGCGGCTTGAGGCCGGACTGGGCATATTGCCGGACGAGATTGACGCCCATGCCGCCCGGCATGAAGGCGAAGACGGCGTCGGGCGCGAGCGCGGCGACCTTGGCGAGCTCCGCCGAGAAATCGAGATGGCCGAGCGGCGTGTAGATCTCGTCGACGATCTCGCCGCGGAAACGCCGCTTGAACCCCGCCGCCGCATCCTTCCCGGCCTGATAATTGGGCGTGATCAGCACCACCCGGCGAAGGCCGCGGTCCGACGCCGTCGCGCCGGAAATCTCGTGGATCTGGTCGTTCTGCGAACTCGTGGTGAAGAAGAAGGGCGAACAATTGCGCCCCGCCATCACCGAAGTGCCCGCATTCGAGCCGATCAGGAAGATCTCCTTGTCGAAGATCGGTTTGGCGACGGCGAGCAGCACGTTGGAGAAGGTCACGCCGGTGACGAGATGCACGCCGTCGCGGTCGAGCATGCCGCGGACCTTCTGGACGGCGACGTCGGGCTTCAGCTCGTCGTCGGCGATGATCAGCTCGACCTCGCGGCCGCCGAGCCGACCGCCCTTCTGCTTGAGCGCGAGGGTGAAACCGTCGCGCTGATGCATGCCCATCACGGCGGAGGGGCCGGACAGCGTCAGCACCGCGCCGATCTTCAGCTTCTCCTGCGCGACCGCGGGTGCGGCGGCCGCGAGGGCGATCAGCGACGCGACGATGAGGCTGCGGACCATGGCGGAACTCCGGGGGATGCGACCCCCTGTTTCCGCCGGCCGGTCCGCAAGGTCAATGCGACGGGCGGCCCGCCCGCTCGCGCTTCCAAGGGACCAGCATGCCGAGGAGATCGGCGATGTCCTTGAGCGCGATGCGCAGATGCGCCAAGGGCTCGGAGCGGACGAGCGCCTTGTTCATGTAGCTTTCCCAAGTGAGGCGCTGGATCTCGGGATCGCGGCACAGGCTCACGAAGCGCTCGCGGCGCTTGTCCGAGCCGTACCAGAAGCGCTGCAGCAGACCGAGCGCCCAGAACACCTTGCCGTGATCGGCCATGAAGCGCTTGCGCGCCGAGGCCAAGGCCCGCGCATCGCCCGTCTCGAGCAGCGACTCGACCGCGTCCGCCGCGAGCCGGCCGCCGAGCATGGCGTAATAGATGCCCTCGCCCGAGGCCGGGGCGACCACGCCGGCGGCGTCGCCGG
>CAYNUN010000313.1:0-3105 GCA_964400345.1 uncultured Methylobacteriaceae bacterium | reverse complement strand
AAACGATGCATCCGCCGATCATCCAGGCGGAGAGCACGCGGTTCTTCGCCTTGCCGAAGGCCGTCGCGGCCGCGGACATCAGGATCATGCCGGCGAGCACGCCGCCGTGCTGGACGCCCGCGAGCTTCGTCGATTCTCCCGGCGTGAGGCCGAAGACGAGGCCCGCGAAGGGCTCGAGGATCAGATCCTGCAGATTATAGGCGAGCATGGAGACGAAGACGAAGATCGTGAAGCGCCGCGCCTGCGGCTCGGCCCAGACCTCGGTCAGCGCCGCCCGGAAATCGATCTTCTCCTTGCGGGGCTCCGCCGCGCGCGACGGACCGGGCTCCATGCGGAACAGGGCGACGGCGGTCAACGCCACCGCGATCAGGGAGACCCCGCCCGACACCGCGGCGAGGCGCGCGGGTGAATAGGGGTCCAGCAGCGAGCCCGCGACGGCGGTCGTCACGATGAAGCCCGCGATCATCATCACCCAGACCGTCGTGGCCGCGGCCGCACGGCGACGTTCCGGAACGCGGCTCGCGAGGAAGGCGAGCAGCGAGGTGCCGCTCGCGCCGACGCCGATCCCGATCAGCAGGAAGGCGAAGGCCGCGAGGGCGAGGCCCATGACGCGGTTGTCGGCCGTCAGGCCCGTGGCCACGGCGGCGAGGAAGCCGCCCAGCGCCAGCGTGACCATGCCGCCGAAGATCCACGGCGTCCGCCGCCCGCCCGCATCCGAGCCGTAACCCCAGCGGGGACGCAGCATCTGGACGGCGTAATGCAGACCGACCAGCGCGCCCGGTATGGTGGCGGCGAGGCCGATCTCGACCACCATGATGCGGTTGAGCGTCGAGGTGGTGAGCACCACCACGGAGCCGAGCGCCGTCTGGACGAGGCCGAGGCGCAGAATGCCGAGCCAGCCGAGTTCGCCGCTCATGCCCCGCCCTCCGTCAGGATGCGGCGCAGCGCGAAGGCCGCGATCGCCATGCCGAGGACGTAGAGCGTCGTGCCGGTCGCGTTGTACCAGGCGGCCCAGCGCTTCGGATCGGAGAGGAGACGCAGCATCAGCACGCCCTGCACGCCGAGCAGAACCGCGATCGCTCCCGCATGCAGCGGACGGTCCCAGGAGAGCAGCGCCCCGATGACGACGAGCTGCGGCACGATCATCACCGCGCAGGCGAGCCGGGCGGCCCGCATCGTGCCGAGCTGGACGGGGAGCGACAGCAGCCCCATGCGCCGGTCGCCCTCCTCCGACTTGAAGTCGTTGAGGGTCATGATGCCGTGCGCGCCGATGCTGTAGACGAAGGCGAGCAGCAGGATGCGATGGTCCGGCAGCGCCGCGCTCATGATCGCCGCGCCCGTGAACCAGGGCAGGCCCTCGTAGCAGATCGCGACCGCGGCATTGCCCCACCAGCCGTTCTTCTTCAGCCGGAGCGGCGGAGCGCTGTAGATCCAGGCGAGGAACAGCCCGAACGCCGCGGCGACGAGCACGAACGGCCCCATCAGCCCGGCGACGAAAAGGGAAAGCGCGGTCCAGCCGATCGCGATGATCAGGCCCCAACGGCCGGGCATGCGGCCCGAAGGGATCGGCCGATTCGGTTCGTTGATCGCGTCGACGTGACGGTCGAACCAGTCGTTGACCGCCTGGCTCGTGCCGCAGACGAGGGGCCCGGCGAGCATCAGGCCCGCGATCACGAGCAGCCAGCTGTCGGCGATCGCGCCGCCGGCGGAGATCACGCCGCAGCCGAACGCCCAAACGGGCGCGAACCACGTGATGGGCTTCAGGAGTTCGAGAATGACCGAAGGTGCCGGGCGCGACATGAGCGGAACGGTAGCACCGGCCGCTCCGTACTGTAAATCGTATTTGACAGTCGCAAGTGTCGACTCAAGGGGTCAGTCGGCGTCGGCTTCGGCCTCTCCGCCGAGATCTCCCAAACCGTAGCGCCGCAACTTGTCATAGAGGCTCTGCCGGCTGACGCCGAGCATCTGGGCGGCGGCCGCGCGGTTGTCGTTGGTGAGACGCAGCGCCTCTTCGATGCACAGCCGCTCGATGACGTCGGCCGTCTCGCGGACGATGTCCTTGAGCGGCAGGCGGCCGATCAGCTCGGTGAGTTCGTCGGCCGTGCGCGGCAGTTCCGTCGTCGATCCCTGCGGCGCGAGACGCTGCGCCGTGCGGCGGATCAGGAAGACGTAGCCGGGCAGCCCGCCCTTCACCGAAGCGGCCGTCACGTCGACGTCTTCGAGCGCGCCCAGCTCGCCGCGGAGGACGGTCGCGAAATCGCGGATGGCGCCGTGTTCGCGCAGATTCCCGAACAGAACGCCCGCTTCCGCGCCCGTTCTGCCGAGGCGGCGCTCCAGATTCTCGCCGATCGCCTGATCGGGGCGGGCCAGTTCCACCATGTCGAGATAGGCGCGGTTCACCGTGCGGACGATGCGGTCGAGATCGGTCACGACCATCGCGTCGGGCAGTTCGGCGACGGCGTCGGCGACCGGAGAAACGGCGCCGTGGGCCGGGGTTCCGTCGAGCGGGCTGAGCCGCATCAAGGCGTGGGTCGCCTCGTCCTGCCGATAGGCGACGCCCGCCACGAGGGTGGTGCGACCGCCCGATGCCAACCCCGCGCGGACGGGTTCGAGACGGCCCGCGGAACGCGCTCCGGCGATCACGCTCTGGATCAGCTCGCGGTCGTCCGCCGCGAAGAAATCGGCGAAGGGGCGCCCGACGATCCGCCCCGGCGTCGTCTCCAAAAGCGAGGATGCGGCCGGATTGACGTCGACGATGCGGCCATTCGCCGCATCCACGATCAGAACCGCCTCAGAGCTGAGTTGGAACAACAAACGGTAGCGCGTTTCGGCCCCGCGCAGCCGGAGATAGTCCTTCTCCATCGCCCGCTGCGCATCGACGAGTCGCTGCTGCATGCGCGCGACGGCGCGCAGATCCTGGCCGAGCGCGATGAGTCCGCCGCCCTCGAGCCGGACGACGGCGTAACGGACGACGAATTCGCCCTTGGGAGAAAGCTGGTTGATTTCGCGGCGCTGGGGAACCGAACCGGAAAGCGTCTCGCGGAGCAGTTGCTCGATCTTCGGACGGCTCTCGATCGTGACCGTGTCGACCCAGGGCCGGCCGAT
>CAYNUN010000312.1:0-3109 GCA_964400345.1 uncultured Methylobacteriaceae bacterium | reverse complement strand
CGACCCGAAACGTCATGGAACTGTCATGTAACTGTCATAAAAGAGAACGATAGGCGTCGCCGACGCGCCGCATTCGGCCTTCCCCGGCGAAGCCAGGAGAGACCCTTTGAGACCGACGACGATCCTCGCCCTCGCTCTTCTCCTCGCGGCCGCGGTTCGGCCCGCGACGGCCGCCGACATTTCCGGCGCGGGCGCGACCTTCCCGTATCCGGTCTACGCAAAATGGGCGGACGCCTATAAGCGCGCCACCGGCATCGGCATGAACTACCAGTCGATCGGGTCCGGCGCGGGCGTGAAGCAGATCGTGTCGCGGACGGTCACCTTCGGCGCGACCGACGCGCCCATGAGAGGGCCCGATCTCGAACGGCACGGTCTCGTCCAGTTCCCGACCGTGCTCGGCGCGATCGTTCCGATCGTCAACATCGACGGCATCGCGCCCGGCCGACTCGTGCTCGACGGTCCGATCATCGCGAGGATCTATCTCGGCGAGATCAAGAACTGGAACGATCCGGCGATCGTGAAGCTCAATCCCGATCTGAAGCTCCCGTCCCGGCCGATCCTGCCCGTGCGGCGCTCCGACGGCTCCGGCACCACCTTCAACCTCACGCATTATCTGGCCCGCGTCAGCCCCGAATTCCGGGACAAGGTGGGCGTGGGGACGGCGGTGGAATGGCCGGTGGGCCTCGGCGCGAAGGGCAATGAGGGGGTCGCCAACAATGTCCTCCGGATGAAGGGCACCATCGGCTATGTCGAGCACGCCTTCGCCAAGCAGAACACGATCGCATATGCCCGCATGGTCAATCGCGAGGGCAACGTCGTCGCGCCCGAGACGAAGAGCTTCGTCGCCGCGGCCGCCAACGCCGATTGGAAGAGCGCGCCGGGCTTCGGGATCTCGCTCAACGACCAGCCGGGCGCGGACTCCTGGCCGATGACCGTCCCGACCTTCATTCTCGTGCCGAAGCAGCCCCGCGATCCCGCCGCGGCCGCCGCGGCGCAGCGATTCTTCGACTGGGCCTATACCGAAGGCGACGCGCTCGCCGAAGGTCTGGGCTATGTGCCGCTGCCCGACGCTCTGGTGTCGGAGATCCGCGCCGCGTGGAACGGCATCGTCGACGCCGCCGGCAAGCCCCTTCTCGCCGCGCCCTGAGCCCCGAACGGATCGAGCATCATGGTCGACACGACTTTGGAACGGACGGCGGCGGAAAAGCGTGCGGCGGCGCGCGCGAAGGCGCTCGGCCGCCACAGGATCCCCGACGCGGTCTTCGAGCGGCTCACGCAGCTCGCCGCGGTGGCGGTCCTCCTCATTCTCGGCGGCGTGATCCTCTCGCTGGTCCGGGGCGCGATGCCCGTCTTCGAGAATTTCGGGCTGGAATTCCTCACCGGTTCGAGCTGGAACCCGGCGAAGGACCGTTTCGGCGCGCTCGCCACGATCTACGGAACCGTCGTCAGTTCGCTGATCGCGCTCGCCATCGCGGTTCCGATCGGGCTCGGCATCGCGATCTTCCTGACCGAGCTGTGTCCGATGGCGCTGCGCCGGCCGATCGGCATCGCGATCGAGCTTCTGGCGGGCATTCCCTCCATCATCTACGGAATCTGGGGCCTGTTCTTCTTCGCGCCCTGGCTTCAGGCCAATGTCCAGCCCTTCATGATCGCGGCCTTCGGCGATCTGCCCGGGATCGGGTGGCTGTTCGTCGGCCCGCCCTACGGCGTGGGGCTTCTGACCGCGGCGCTGGTGCTGGCGATCATGATCCTGCCCTTCATCACGGCCATCTCGCGCGACGTGTTCGAGACCGTGCCGCCGATGCTCAAGGAATCCGCCTACGGCCTCGGCTGCACCACCTGGGAGGTCGTGCGCCATGTGGTGCTGCCCTATACGCGGGTGGGCGTGATCGGCGGCGTCATGCTCGCGCTCGGGCGGGCGCTCGGCGAAACCATGGCGGTGACCTTCGTCATCGGCAACGTGCATAAGGTGGCGGGCTCGCTGCTCGCCCCCGCGACCACGATCTCGGCCACCATCGCCAACGAATTCGCCGAGGCCTCGGGCGATCTTTACGTCGGCGCCCTGATCGCGCTCGGTCTGATCCTCTTCTTCATCACCTTCCTGGTCCTGGCCATGGCGCGGCTGCTTCTGCTCCGCCTCGAAAAGCGCGGAGGCGTATGAACATGGCGATGTCGGCGGCCAAGCTTTCCAAATACCGCAGTCGCTCCCGCCGGAACTCGGTGTGGATGGTGCTGTCCCTCTGCGCCACCCTGCTCGGCCTGACGGCGCTCGCGCTGATCCTCGGCGCGCTGGTGCTGAAGGGCGTCGCGGGCCTGTCGCTCTCGGTCTTCACCGAGATGACGCCGCCGCCCGGTGCGGCGGGCGGTCTCCTCAACGCGATCGTGGGCAGCCTGATGATGACCTCGATCGCGGTCCTGATCGGCACGCCGCTCGGCATCCTCGCCGGGACCCATCTCGCGGAATACGGCGCGCATTCGCGGCTGGCGGTCGTGGTGCGCTTCATCAACGACATTCTGCTGTCGGCGCCCTCGATCGTGATCGGCCTGTTCATCTACGAGCTGATGGTGCGGCCGGCGGGGCGGTTCTCGGCGCTTGCGGGGGCGGTGGCCTTGGCGGTGATCGTGATCCCGGTCGTGCTGCGCACCACGGAGGACATGCTCCGGCTCGTGCCCGTGCAGCTCCGCGAGGCCGCCTTCGCGCTGGGCATGCCGCGCTCCCTCGTCATCCGCCGGGTCGTCTACAAGGCGGCGAAGGCGGGCATGATCACGGGTGTGCTGCTCGCGGTGGCGCGCATCAGCGGCGAGACCGCGCCGCTGCTCTTCACGGCGCTCAACAACCAGTTCTTCAACGCCGATCCGACGCAGCCGACCGCCTCTCTCCCCGTCGTGATCTTCCAATTCGCGATGAGCCCCTACAAGGAGTGGCAGGACCTCGCCTGGTCGGGGGCGCTGCTGATCACCTTCACCGTTCTGGTGTTGAGCGTCTTCGCCCGCACCCTGTCCTCGAGGACCCAGTGATGAACCTGCAAGCCGCCGCGCACCCGGCCGCGGAAAAGGTCTCTCTCCGCAATCTCAGCTTCTTCTACGGCGATCGGCCCGCGCTGAAGGA
>CAYNUN010000311.1:0-3126 GCA_964400345.1 uncultured Methylobacteriaceae bacterium | reverse complement strand
CGGCGGCGATCGCGGCGTTGGACGGATCCGAGGACGTCGCCGTTCTGCACGCCTCGCGGGGTGCTGCGGAACTGCTTCTACGCCTCGCCGAGGCCGCGGGGATGACCGGCAAGGTCCGAAAGGCGCTGCATGTCGCCGTTTCGGAGGATGCGGCGGAACCCCTCCGGAGAGCGGGATGCGGCCGAGTGGCGGTCTCGCCCCGGCCCGCGCCGGATGCGATGCCGGAACTGCTGCCGCCGCCGCGCGGTTCGGGGTGGTCCGGCTCGGAGTGAGCGTATAGAACGGTTCCTGCGGGACCGATGGGGGAGGATATGGCGAAGAAGGACAGGACCGAACCCGTCGGAGCCTCCGCCGCGGACCCCGCGGACACGCCCGCTCCCGCGCCCGCCGCGATCGACGACCGCAGCGCGGGCCCGGGCCCGGGCGAAGACCCCGCCGCATCCGATCTCCCGCGCGCCGCGGACGCGCCGCCCCCGCCGCTGCGGGAGCCGAAGGAGGAGCCGACGCCCCGCTCCGCTGCGAGCCTGCTCGCCGCGGGTCTGCTCGGCGGCGTCACCGGGGCCGTTCTTCTCGCCGCCGCGGTCGTCTGGCTGGCTCCGCTCGCCGAAGTCAATGAACGCGTGACCGCGGTGGAGAACGCGATCGGCAACACCGCCTCCCGCCGCGGGCTCGAAACCGCCGAACGCCGCATCGCCGCGCTGGAAACGCGGGCCGAGGCGGCGCGTCAGGAGGCCGAGCGTCCCGTCGCGACGGGCGGCGAGGTCGATCTCGCGCCCCTGATGGACCGGATCGGCCGGCTGGATCAGGCCATCGGCGCGGGCCGCGAACGGCTCGAACGGGTGGAACGGCTCGCCGCCGAGCGCCCGCCCGCCTTGGGCGCCGAAGCGGCCCGCCTGTCGGTCGCGCTGCTCCTGCGGGAGAAGCTGCGGGGCGGCATGACCGTCGCGCCCGAACTGACCTCGCTCGAGGCGCTGGGCGTCGACGGCGCCCGCCTCGCCCGCCTGCGCGACTTCACCCGCGGGGCGCCCGTCGCCGCGGCCCGGCTCGCCGCCGATTTCGAGCGGATCGCGCCCGAGATCCTGCGTTCCGGCGGCACGCCTTCGGGGATCGGGGACCGGTTGACGGCCGCCCTGTCCCAGGCCGTGAAGATCCGCCGCATCGACGAACCCGCCGCCAAGGACGCCGGCGATCCGCTCGACGCGATCCGGACGGCGCTGCGCAACGACGAACCGATCGAGGCGGAACGCCTGTGGCGCACGCTGCCCGCCGCGGCGCAGGAGGCGTCCCGCGATTTCGGCAAGGCGCTTGCGGCCCGCGCGGCCGCCGTCGGCGGGGCGGATGCGCTCGTCGCCTTCCTCGTCGACGATGTGGCGCTCGTCGCCCGCAGCGCGGGAGGTCGTCGATGATCCGCGTCGTCCTGCATCTGATCCTGCTCGCCGCGGTCGCGACGGGTTTCGCCTGGCTCGCCGACCGACCGGGCGGCCTGATGCTCACCGTGGGGGCCTATCGGATCGAGACGGGTCTCGCCGCGGCCGCCGCGGGGCTGATCGCCGTGGTGCTGATCGTCGACCTGGTGATCCGGATCGTGGGCTTCGTGCTGCGCATCCCGTCCGCTCTCGGTTCCTTCGGCCGCAACCGCAATCGGGCGAAGGGCCTCGAAGCGGTGACCCGCGGCATGGTCGCCGTCGGCTCGGGCGATGCCAAGCTCGCGCGCCGCGCCGCGGACGAGGCCCGCAGGCGTCTCGGCTCGGATCCGCTGGCGCTGCTGCTGCAGGCGCAATCGGCGCAGATGGCGGGCGACCGCGCGGCCGCCGAGGGAGCCTTCCGCGCGATGCTCGACACGCCCGACACGCGGCTTCTGGGCCTGCGCGGGCTGTTCGTGGAAGCCGGCCGGCGCGGTGATCGGGCTTCGGCGCTCCGCCATGCCGAGGAGGCCGTCCGCCTCGCGCCGTCGGCGGGTTGGGCGAGCGAGGCGGTGCTCGAGCGGCTTTGCGCCGAAAACCGGTGGAAGGATGCGCTGGCGGCGCTCGACCGCACGGCGTCCGGCCATGACAAGGACGTGCTGCGCCGCCGCCGCGCCGTGCTGCTGACGGCCGATGCGGCCGCGACGGAAGGCGCAGTGCCGGACACCGCGCTCGCCCAGGCCCGCGAGGCGCTGCGGCTCGCGCCGGACCTCGTTCCCGCGGCGGTGCTGGCGGGCCGTCTCCTCGTCGCGCGGGGCGATCTGCGCAAGGCGTCGAAGCTGCTCGAAGCCGCGTGGCGCGAGGCCCCGCATCCCGATCTCGCAGATCTCTACGTCCATCTGCGCCACGGCGACGCGGCGCGCGACCGGCTCGCCCGCGCCGAGCGTCTTCTGCTGCTCCGGCCCGACGATCAGGAGGGCCGCTTCGCCGTCGCCGTCGCCGCGCTCGACGCACGCGACTTCGACCGGGTGCGTTCCGCGGTGCAGCCGCTTCTGGTGGAGCGGCCGACGGTGCGGTTGTGCCTGCTGATGGCGAAGATGGAGGAGATCGAGCACGGCGACACGGGCCATGTGCGCGAATGGCTCGCCCGCGCCTCGCGCGCTTCGCGCGATCATGCCTGGGTGGCCGACGGCCTCGCCTCGGAGAGCTGGGCGCCCGTGTCGCCCGTCACCGGGCGTCTCGACGCCTTCCGCTGGATGCGCCCGGTGGAGGTTCTGGCCGGGCCGAGCACCCACGACCCGTCTCCGGGCGCCGCCGCGGGCGTGCCGGCGACGCCGGATCCCGCACCGCTCCCCGTTTCGTCCGCGGGTGAAATCGCCGCATCGACGCCGGAGCCTGCGGCCGACGCCGCGTCCGGCCGGGGATCGAACCCCGGTTCGGACGCGACATCCGCGACCCCTTTGAAATCCGCCTCGGTCGCCCCCGCCGCCCCCGCCGTGGAGCCCGTGCCCTCCCGGCGCATCGTTCCGCCGAGCGAGGTGGTGTTCCCGCTTCCCGCCGCGCCGGACGATCCGGGCCCGGACGGGGCGGGCGAACTTCTTCCGCGCGAAGGCCGCCTTCCCGTCTGACGCGGCTTGCGCGGCCGGGGAGACGAGGTTATACGGACGCCGCGCTTGTCGCCGCGTCGCCGCAATAGCTCAGCTGGTAGAGCACCTCATTCGTA
>CAYNUN010000310.1:0-3128 GCA_964400345.1 uncultured Methylobacteriaceae bacterium | reverse complement strand
CGCCAGCTCCGCGATCGCCGCTTCGGTGATCGCGCCCGCGGGCAGCATGACCCAGACATGCCGCGGCGCGGTCATCGCGGCCGCCATGGCGGCGAGCCCGTCGACGGCCTTCGCGCCTTCGCCGGCGAGCGCCCGGCCCGGCGCGGGATCGCGGTCGAAGACCACGCAGTCGTGTCCGGCGCGCATCAGGCGACGGACGATGTTCCCGCCCATCCGGCCGAGGCCGATCATTCCGAGCTGCATGCCCATCCTCCCCCGTTTCACGTCACGAACGAAAAAGCGGCGGCTTCGTCAAGGGTTACGCGCCTCATATCCCTTGGTTTTCATCCGCGAAGCGACCGATCGCATCGAGAAATCGATCGCCGTAGCGCTCCAGTTTCGCCTGACCCACGCCCGGAACGCGTCCGAGCTCGTCGAGCGTCTCCGGCCGTTCGCGCGCCATTTCGCGCAGCGTCGAGTCATGGAAGACGACGTAAGGCGGCACGCCTTGTTCGCGGGCGATCGCCATGCGCTCGCCCCTGAGCGCGTCGAACAGCCGATCTTCGACCGGGTCGCCCGACGGGGCGGAGGCCCGCGCCTTGCCGTTCTTCGAACTCCTGCCGCCGCCGCTCGCCTCGAAGGCCCGTTCCTTTCGGAAGGCGACCGTCCGCTCGCCCTTCAGGATCGCCCGTGCCGGCTCGCCGAGATCGAGCACCGAATGCTCCGGCTGCACGATCACCGCTCCGATCACCGCCAATTGCCGCAGCACGGAGTGCCAGGTCCGCTCGTCGAGATCCCGCCCCACGCCGAAGGTCGGCAGCCGATCATGGCCGAGCCGCGCGACCTTTTCGGTGGCGTTGCCGCGCAGTACGTCGACCACATGGCCCGCGCCGAAGCGCCGTCCCGTCCGGTGGATCGCCGAAAGCGCCTTCTGCGCGGCCACGGTGCCGTCCCACGTCGCTGCGGGGACGAGACAATTGTCGCAATTGCCGCATCCGCCCGGATGGCTCTCGCCGAAATGCGCGAGCAGCGCCTGCCTGCGGCATTGCGGCGTCTCGCAGATCGCGAGCAGCGCCCGGAGCTTGGAATGCTCGACGCGCTTGATCTCGTCGGGCGCATTGCTCTCGTCGATCATCGTCGAGCGCAGCGCGAGATCGCCCATGCCGTAGGTCATCCAGGCGTCGGAAGGCAGGCCGTCGCGCCCGGCGCGGCCCGTCTCCTGATAATAGGCCTCGACGCTCGACGGCAGATCGAGATGCGCCACGAAACGGACGTCCGGCTTGTCGATGCCCATGCCGAAGGCGATGGTCGCGACGAGGACGAGGCCGTCCTCCTTCAGGAACGCGTCCTGCGCGCGGTCCCGCGCGTCCCGTTCCATGCCGGCATGATAGGCGCGCGCTTCGATGCCGTTCTCGTTCAGGAATTCGGCGGTCGCGTCGACCTTCTTCCGGCTGAGGCAATAGATGATGCCGCTCCGCCCGCGCTTGTCCCGGAGGAAGGAGAGAAGCTGTTTCCGCGGCTGGTCCTTGTCGACGACGGTGTAGCGGATGTTCGGGCGGTCGAAGCTCGTCGTGAACACCGCGGCCCCGTGCAGGCCGAGCCGCTCGATCAGGTCCTCCCGCGTCTGCGGATCGGCCGTCGCCGTCAGCGCGACCCGCGGCACGCCGGGAAACAGGTCGCGCAGGGCCGCCAGTTTCAGATATTCCGGCCGAAAATCATGGCCCCATTGGCTGACGCAATGCGCTTCGTCGATCGCGAAAAGCGCGATGCGGCAGCGCGACAGGAGATCGAGAAAGCCTTCCGTGGCGAGGCGTTCCGGCGTGACGTAGACGAGATCGAGTTCGCCCGCGCGAAGGGCGCGGCGCAGATCGCCCGCTTCGTCCGGCGACAGGCCGGAATGAAGCGCCGCGGCGCGCACGCCCGCCTGCTTCAAGGCTTCGACCTGGTCGCGCATCAGCGCGATCAAGGGCGAAACGACCACGCCCACGCCGTCTCGGCACAGCGCAGGGACCTGATAACACATCGATTTGCCCGCCCCGGTCGGGAACAGGACGACGGCGTCGCCCCCCGCGGTGACCCGCCTCACGGCCTCCTCCTGCCGTCCCCGGAAGGCGGCATGACCGAAGACGGTGCGCAGGACATGGAGAGGATCGGCGTTCAAACGGACGAATCTCGCGGGATGAGCATGGCTGCCTTAGCCCGACTCGCCGCGTCGCGTCCCCGTGAAAATGCGCGGCGGGGCCGAGCCTCCTCCCGGAGCGGACGGCGGCAGGATTTCGGAAACCGCACCCGCAATCGAATGCGGTGCTCGGAAAAACCCCTACTGGACGGAAAAGCGTACCGCAGCCAAACTCCGAACGCGCCTTGTGCGCGCCCCCGCCTCATTCGCCCGCCACAAGAGCGACCCCGCCTTCAGGATACGCCCTCCCCGTGACGTCCGCTTCGATCGATCCCGCACACGACCACGACGACATCGTCTACCCGTCCTCCGTCCCCTTCGTCATCGTCCACATCGCCTGTTTCGCGGCCCTTTTCACGGGCGTCAGCGCGACGTCGCTCTGGCTGTGCTTCGGCCTGTATTGGCTGCGGATGTTCGGGGTCACGGCGGGCTATCACCGGTATTTCTCGCATCGGGCCTATGCGACGAGCCGGCCGTTCCAATTCCTGCTCGCGCTGCTCGCGCAGAGTTCCGCCCAGAAGAGCGTGCTCTGGTGGGCCGCGAAGCATCGCCATCATCACCTGTTTTCGGACACCGAGCACGACGTCCATTCGCCCCGGCATACGGGCTTCTTCTACTCGCATGTCGGTTGGATCTTCGCGCGCAAGCACGACTCGGTGGATCTCAACAAGGTCGAGGACTGGACGAAATATCCGGAACTGAAATGGCTGCACCGCTTCGAGGTGCTTCCGGCGGTCGTGCTCGGCGTGATCTGTTTCCTGATCGACGGTTGGACGGGCGTGATCGTGGGCTTCTGCTGGTCCACGGCGCTGGTCTGGCACGGCACCTTCTGCATCAATTCGCTCGCCCATGTGCACGGCGAGAAGCGCTACGTCACGGGCGACGACAGCCGGAACAGCTGGTTCCTCGCGATCGTGACCATGGGCGAGGGCTGGCACAACAACCACCATGCCTATCAGTCGAGCGCCCG
>CAYNUN010000309.1:0-3137 GCA_964400345.1 uncultured Methylobacteriaceae bacterium | reverse complement strand
CCGGCTGCACGCTCTCGGCCGCGATCGCGGCGGGGCTCGCCCATGGTCATGATCTCGTCACGTCCGTCGGCCACGCCAAGGCCTATCTGACGGCCGCGCTGGCGGCGTCGGAGGGTCTGCGGATCGGTCATGGACACGGACCCGTGCATCACTTCCATGCCGTCTGGCCCGCCTGAATGCCTTTTCCGCTGATTCGGGCGTTGGTCGTCCTCTCGATCACGATGGTGATCGACTGGGGCATCCTCTACTACAGCCTCGCGCTGCTGGGCCCGCGCATCGCCGCGGAAACGGGGTGGTCGGAGACGCTCATCTTCGGCGGCTTCTCGCTCGCGATGCTGATGACGGGACTGTGCTCGCCCATGGCCGGAAAGGCCGTCGATCGCCGCGGCGGGCGCTTCGTCCTGACGATCGGAGCGCTCGCGGGCGCGGCGGGTTTCCTCCTTCTCTCCGTTGCGCGTGATCCCGCCGTCTATCTGCTCGCTTGGGCGCTGTGCGGCGCGGCCATGGCGGGCGCGCTCTACGATCCGGCCTTCGCGACGCTGTCCCAATTCGCGGGCCCGCGCACGCGGAAGGCGATCTCGATCCTGACGCTTGCAGGCGGCTTCGCCTCCACCGTGGCTTGGCCGCTGACGCATCAGCTGCTCCAGACGATGGACTGGCGCAGCGTCGCGCTGCTCTACGCGGCCGCCCTCGCCTTCGTTTCGGCACCGCTCCACGCCTTCGGTCTGCCGCCGCAGAATGACCGGATCCGCCCTGAACCCGGCAGCTCCGAGAACGGAGCGGCGACGCCCGCGGACGTCTCCCCGCGGCGGCATCTTCCCCTCGTCGCGCTTTTCGCGCTGGTGATCGCGGCGCACGGCTTCGTGACCTCCGCGCTGTCGGTGCATCTCATCCGCACGCTGGATCTTCTCGGCATCACGGAGGCCGACGCCGTGCTGGCGGGCGTGCTGGTCGGCCCCGCTCAGGTCGCGGCCCGGCTGATCGAAATGCTGTTCGGCAAACGCCTGCCCCCGCTCGGCCTCGGCCTGGTCGCAACGGGCCTTCTGCCCGTCTCCTTCGCGATCCTGCTCGGCATGACCGTGTCGACCGGCACGGCGATCGTCTTCGGCCTCGTCTACGGCGCATCCAACGGCCTGATCACGATTGCCCGCGGCGTCGTGCCCTATGCGTTGTTCGGCCCGGAAGGCTACGGCCGCATGCTCGGCATGATCGCGGCCCCGAGCCTCGCGACCAAGGCGATCGCGCCCATGGCCTTCGCCTGGATGCTGTCCGGCCTCGGCGTGATGCCGACCATCATGGTGTCGACGGCGCTCGCCTTCGTCGCGGCGGGCGCGATGCTGGCGCTCGCGCTTCGCCCGAAGCCCGCGGCCTGACGCTCACATCAAGGGCGCGAGCGTCACTTCGAGACCGTCGAGGTCCTCGGTCCAGAGAAGCTGGCAGGACAGGCGCGAGGTGGAAAGGACCTGCGGCAGCTGGTCCAACTGCGCCTCTTCCTCGTCCCGCGCGGGGAAGAGCTTCGGCAGCCATTCCTCGGAGACGAAGACGTGGCAGGTGCCGCATTCCGCCGCCCCGCCGCAGAGGCCTTCCATGGGCAGGCCCCAATCGCGGATGATCTCCATCACCCGCCAGCCTTCCAGCGCCTCGAGCGTGTGCCGCGCGCCTTCGCGGTCGATGACGTGGATGACGCCCATTGCTATAACCCGACGAAGCATCGGATCGGGACCGGGCGCATGGCGCGCCCCGCTCCGCGATCCCCGACAAGGAGAGCCCGCGACGGGACGTCGCAGGCTGAGCGAATGGGCATCGAAGGCAAGGACAAAGTCAAGGTGATCGAGACGGGCGCGCAGGCGTTGTCCGGTCAACTCGGCAAGACGATTCAGCGGTTGCGCAAGGCCTACAATCTCTCGCTCTCCGAACTCGCCGAACAGTCCGGCGTCGCCAAATCGATCATCAGCCAGATCGAACGCAACGAGACGAATCCGACGCTCGCCACCATCTGGCGGCTCAGCCAGGCGCTCGACGTCTCCATCGAACGCGTCCTCTCGGTCGCCGACGACGAGCCGTTCATCGAGAAGACCTCGCGCGGCGACACGCCGATCCTGCTGTCGGACGACGGCAAGGTGCGCCTCGGCATCATCGGCTGGATCAAGACGGTCGAATGGCTGCAATGGTACGACGTGCAGGCCGACCCCGGCGGCGTGCTCGACTCGGACGCGCATCAGCGCGGCTCGATCGAATGCCTGTCCGTTCTCGAAGGCGAGATGGAGGTCGAGGTCGCGGGCGAAGTCCAGAGGGCGAAGGCGGGCGAGACGCTGCGTTATCGCTGCGACCGGCCGCACACCGTCCGCAACGTCTCGAACAAGCCCGCCCACGGCACCATGGTCTGCATCCTCAAGGCGGCGGTGATGGACTGAGGCCGCCGCGGGCGTCCGGTTCGAAAACCGACGGAACGGAAGCCGCTTTCGAAGGCGGGCCGGTGGTGACTTGGACCCTTCTCCCCTTGCGGGAGAAGGTGGCGCGAAGCGCCGGATGAGGGGTCGCACAATATTTCAGTCTACGCTCAATGCGTTGTTTCTGCTTTCTTTTCGAACATCGCAAGACCCCTCATCCGGCCCGCCTCCGGCGCTCCGCCTTCTCCCGCAAGGGGAGAAGGGGTGCCCCACCGTCCGACATCGAGGAGCGGCACCCGGTTTCAATCGCTCTCCCGATCGGCGAAAGAGTGAACCTGAACCGGGCCTCACTGCCCCCGGCGGTTGAGGAAGGCGACGCGTTCGAGGAGGTGAACGTCCTGCTCGTTCTTGATGAGCGCGCCGTGCAGGGGCGGGACGAATTTCTTCGGGTCGCGCTCGCGCAGCATCTCCGGCGAGACGTCTTCGGCCATCAGCAGCTTCAGCCAGTCGAGCAGTTCCGACGTCGAGGGCTTCTTCTTCAGCCCCGGCGCTTCGCGCAGTTCGAAGAACAGGTTGAGCGCCTCGGCCACGAGCCGCTTCTTGATGTCGGGGAAATGCACTTCGACGATCTTCCGCATCGTCTCGGGATCGGGGAAGCGGATGTAGTGGAAGAAGCAGCGGCGCAGAAACGCGTCCGGCAGTTCCTTCTCGTTGTTCGACGTGATGATCACCACGGGACGCTTCGCC
>CAYNUN010000308.1:0-3162 GCA_964400345.1 uncultured Methylobacteriaceae bacterium | reverse complement strand
GCAGAAGCGCGTCACGGACATCGAGGACCGGCGGCGGGCGGCGGCGGCGGTCGAGCGGACGCGGGCGCTGCTCGTGGTGGCCGATGCCGCGCTCTCCCGCTACGAGGCGCTCAAGGCGGAGCGCGGCGCGCTCGATTTCGAGGATCTCATCGAACGGACGAATGCGCTGCTGTCGCGCTCGGACGCGGCTTGGGTGCTGTTCAAGCTCGACAAGGGCATCGATCACCTGCTCGTCGACGAGGCGCAGGACACGAGCCCCGACCAATGGGCGATCCTGCGCGCGCTGACCTCGGAATTCTTTACGGGGGAAAGCGCGCGGGCGGGAAAACGCACGGTCTTCGCCGTGGGCGACCCGAAACAGTCGATCTACAGTTTCCAAGGCGCGGAACCCGGCGCGTTCGCGGAAAGCCGCCGCCATTTCGAGACGCTCGCCCGCGGGGCGGCGAAGGACGGCGAGGCGGGCTTCGCCTCGGTCGCGCTGCAGATGTCCTTCCGCTCCTCGCCCGTGGTGCTGGGCGCGGTCGACGCCGTGTTCGCGCCGGCGGCGGCGCATCGCGGCCTCGAAGAGGACCCGGTCGCGCCTGTGCATATGGCGCGCGATCCGAAACTGCCCGGCCTCGTCGAATTGCGGCCCCTGATCCGCAAGGAGACGGAGGAGGACGACGAGGATTGGGAATTGCCGCTCGACGCCGTGAGCGCGGCCTCGCCCGCCGCGCAGGTGGCGGGGCGCATCGCGGCCATGGCGGCGGCATGGCTCTCGCCGAATTCGCCGGAGCGCATCCTCGACGTCGATCCCGCGGACAAGTCGAAGAAGATCCTGCGCCCGATCCGCGCCGGGGACGTGATGATCCTCGTGCGCAGCCGCAACGCCTTCTTCGAGGCGGTGATCCGCGCGCTGAAGGAGAAGCGCGTGCCGGTGGCGGGCGCGGACCGGCTGAAGCTGACCGAGCATATCGCGGTGATGGACCTTATGGCGCTCGGCCGGGCGGCGCTGCTGCCCGACGACGACCTGACGCTGGCGGCGCTCCTCAAATCGCCGCTGTTCGGGCTCGACGACGACGATCTGATGCGGCTCGCGCCGAATCGCCCGAGCAGCCTGCATGCGGCGCTCGCCGCGAGCGCCGCGCATCGGGAGGCTTTCGAACGGTTCGAGGCGCTCAGGGAGGCGGCGCGGTCCACGGGGCCGTTCTCCTTCTATGCGTCGGTGCTGGGCGCGGGCGAGGCGCGGGCGAAGATGCTCGCGCGGCTCGGGCTCGAAGCGGGCGATGCGATCGACGAGTTCCTCAAGCTCGCGCTCGACCACGAGCATCACGGCGCGCCCTCGCTGCAGCGGTTCCTCGCGGAATTGTCGGCGGCGGGCGTCGAGGTGAAGCGCGACATGGAGGCCGGGCGCGACGAAGTCCGCGTGATGACGGTGCACGGCGCGAAGGGGCTGGAAGCGCCGATCGTCATCCTCCCCGACACCTGCGGCGCGCCGGAGCGCGGGCGCTGCGGCCCGATCCGGACGATCGCGGCGGCGAACGGCAACGAGCCCGTCCTGCCCGTATGGTCGCTGTCGGACGCGGCCGATCCGAAAGCCGTTTCGGAGGCGCGGGAGCGCGAGCACGAGCGGCAGATGGAGGAGCATCGGCGGCTTCTCTATGTGGCGCTGACGCGGGCCAAGGAGCGGCTCTACGTCTTCGGCCATGTGAACAAGAAGAACCCGAAGAGCGGATCCTGGTACGAATTGATCGAGGCGGGGCTCGGCGACGCGCTCGAACCCGGGGAGGAGGAGGGCGTTCCGGAGGGCACGAAGCGCCGGATCGCCGCGGCGGACCCGGCGACGCCGGCGGCCGTGCCCGTCTCCCCGAAGGTCGCGCCCGCGGCCGTGCCGGATCTCGACCGGCTGCGCCGGCCCGCGCCGGCCGAAGCGCCCGCCGCGCCGCCGTTGAGCCCGTCCAATGCGATCGCGGCGGCCGACGGCCCGGCCCGGCCCTTCGACGGGCCCTTCATGCGCAAGGCGCGGCTCGTCGGCACGCTCGTGCATACGCTTTTGGAACTGCTGCCCGGCTGCCCCCCGGCACGACGGGAGGAGGCCGCGCGCGCCTTCGTCGCGGCACGGGGACGCGGGCTCTCGGAGAGCGAGGGGGCGGCGATCGTGGCGGACGTGATCGGCATCGTCGAGACGCCCGCGCTCGCGCCGCTGTTCGGCCCGCGCAGCCGCGCGGAAGCGGCGATCACCGGCATGCTGCCGATCGGACCCGGCGGGGCGATGCGCGCGGTCTCAGGCCGGATCGACCGCCTGGCCGAGACCGAGGACGCCGTCATCATCGCCGATTACAAGACTTCGACCGCCGGACCCGACCGGGCGGAGGACGTGCCGGAGGAGCATGTTGCGCAGCTCGCGATCTATCGCGCGCTCGTGGCGCGGCTCCATCCGTCGAAGCCCGTGCGCTGCGTGCTCGTGCATACCGCGAAGCGGAGAGTGCTCGAACTGCCGGCGGAGCGGCTCGAGGCCGCTTGGGCGAAGCTGTGCAAATCATGACCGGCGACGCGGCCTTCCTTGACGCTCGGCAAGGGCGTTCATAGCTTCCGGACGAGGCGGATTCGCACCGCGCAACCTTTCGAGGAACAGCCATGACGGCCAAGACGACCGACGCCAGCTTCGACCAGGACGTACTTCAGGCGTCCGAACCCGTCGTCGTGGATTTCTGGGCGGAATGGTGCGGCCCCTGCCGCATGATCGCCCCGGCGCTCGACGAGATCTCCAAGGAGATGGAGGGCAAGGTGAAGATCGTGAAGCTGAATGTGGACGAGAATCCGCAGACGGCCGCGAAATTCGGCATCCGCTCGATCCCGACGCTGCTGTTCTTCAAGGACGGCAAGCTCGCCGCGCAGAAGGTCGGCGCGGCGTCGAAGAGCGACCTGTCCCGCTGGATCGGCGGCGCGGTCTGATCGGACGCTCCCGGTTTTCGTGAAAAGCCCCGCTTCGGCGGGGCTTTTTGCGTCTGTCGGAGCGTTTCTCCGTCGACCTTTTCGGCCGTCGTCCCGGCCGGAGGAGAGCCGGGATCCGGAGGACGTCACGGCCGCTCGGCGGGGGACCGAAGGGCCGGGTCCGCTGCGCGGCCCGCGATGACACGACGAGAACAAGCGGGTGCTCGCAGCCTCTCAGTCCGGTGGCGT
>CAYNUN010000307.1:0-3163 GCA_964400345.1 uncultured Methylobacteriaceae bacterium | reverse complement strand
GCGAGAGCGACGCGCATCCGCCAACCGCCGGAGAAGGAGGAGCAGGGCCGCGTCTGCGCTTCCGCGTCGAAGCCCAAACCGTGAAGGATCGCCGCCGCTCTGGCCGGCGCGGCATGCGCGCCGATATCGGCGAGCCGCGTCTGGATCTCCGCGATCCGGAGCGGGTCCGTCGCGGTTTCGGCTTCGGCCAGCAGGGCCGCGCGTTCGGTGTCGGCGGCGAGCACCACCTCGACCAGCGGCTCGGGCCCGCCCGGCGCTTCCTGCGCGACCGAGCCGATGCGCAGACCCCGGCCGATCGTCACGCTGCCGCTTTCGGGCGAGGCCTCGTTGCGGATGATGCGGAAGAGCGTCGTCTTCCCGGTCCCGTTCCGCGCCACGAAACCGACCCGCGCCCCCGGCGGAATCGCCGCCGTCGCCTGATCGAAGAGCAGGCGCGGGCCGAGACGATAGGTGATGTCGTTCAGATGCAGCATCGCGCGCGCTTGTCGCCCAAAGCCGGGGAGGGGGCAAGGGCTCCCGGGCGGCTCTTCCCGTCATGCCCGCGCATGCGGGCATCCAAGTACGGACTTACCTGCCCCCTCCCGTCATGCCCGCGCATGCGGGCATCCACGTCTTCACCGTCACGTCCGCGAGACGCCTCCCGGCTTTCGCGTCTTTCACCGGGCTTGATCGATTTCGGCCGAACGCGTAGACCCGAAGCGTTCGGTCCCGGGACCGGGGCATAGCGCAGTCTGGTAGCGCATCTGCTTTGGGAGCAGAGGGTCGCAGGTTCAAATCCTGCTGCCCCGACCGGCTCGGGACCGGAAACGACGACGCCTCGATCGGAAACACGACCATGACGCTCGCCCGGATCCATCGCCCCGCCAAGACCGCCATGCAGTCGGGTCAGGCCAAGTCGCAACGCTGGCTTCTCGAGTTCGTCTCCGACGATCCGCGCGAGATCGATCCCCTGATGGGCTGGACGAGCTCGAGCGACACGACCCGACAGGTCAAGCTCTGGTTCGACACCAAGGAAGAGGCGATCGCCTACGCGACCCGCAACGGCATCGCCCATCAGGTCGAAGAGCCGAAGGAGCCGAAGCGGCGCACCATGTCCTATTCGGACAATTTCAAGTTCAACCGCATCGGCCAGTGGACGCACTGACGCGTCCTCGCCGTCGGTCGTCCTTTGCGTTCACGGCCGCGTAGCTCAGCTGGATAGAGCAAGTGCCTTCTAAGCACTAGGTCGCTGGTTCGAGCCCAGCCGCGGTCGCCAAACACCTCGCTTTTCTCCCGATCCTCCTCGCCCGTCCGGGCTCGGAACCCTCGCCGCGCCTCCGCGTTCATCCTTGTCGGAGGGACGGGCGGAATGGCGCGGCCGGAGAGGATCTACGCCGTAGGCGACGTGCACGGAGCGGCCGAGGCGCTGGAGGGTCTCCTCAGGGCGATCGCGGTTCACGGCCGCGGGCACGACTGCACCATCGTCCTTCTCGGCGACTACATCGACCGCGGGCCCGACTCCGCCCGCGTCGTCGCGCTTCTGCGCCGCCTTTCCGGAACGGGTCGCGTCGTCTGCCTCATGGGCAATCACGAGCAGATGCTTCTGCGCGGTCTCGCAGAACCGCTCGCCCGCGCGGCCTGGGTCCGCGAGGGCGGGTTGGACACGCTGCGGTCCTTCGGCGTCAGGCGGGCCGAGGACATCCCGAAGGACGTCGTCGACTGGATCGCGGGTCTCCCGCTGCAATGGGAGGACGATCGGCGCATCTATGTCCATGCGGGCCTCGATCCGGCACGGCCGCCCGACCGGCAGACGGATTGGGCGCGGCTCTGGATCCGCGAGCCGTTCACCGGCCGCGATCACGATTTCGGAAAGCACGTCGTGCACGGCCATTCCGTCACCGAGACCGGACGCCCCGAACGCCGTCGTTTCCGCACGAACATCGATACCGGCGCGTGCTATGGCGGCCCTCTGACGGCCGCGGTCTTCGACGAGCATCACACCGCGCCCACCGCCTTTCTTCAGGCCGCGCAGGACGGATCCGTCACGATCCTGCCCGCCGAGGACGCCGAGCGGCCGAGACGCAGCACGCTGAGGCGCGCGGCCGCCGCCCTCGCGGGGTTAGCGGCGCTAGCCCTCATGGGCTACGGTTCGGCCCGCGTCGGCCTCTACGGGCCGCCCGAACTCTCCGCCCTCGGCGCGGCATTCTCCACCGCCGCGGCGGGCCGCTCGTCCCCCGTCGTCGCCGAAGCGGATCCTGTCACGCCGACACCCGCGCCCGCGTCCGAGACCGAACCGACCATCGCGGCCTTGCCGCAAAGCCCGGCCGATCGCAACGACGTCGGTCCCGGCACGGAACACGAGCCTAATCCCGCCCCGTCGCCGCCCGCTCGAACGACGCCGCCGGAGACCGCCGCCGCTCCACCGGCACCCGCGAGCGAAAAAGCCGCCGCTCAATCCGCCGACCGAAGCCGTCGGACACCGGCGCGACCGCCGGGTCGGCCGCGCGAGACGAAACGGCCCGCGCAGACGGATCCCGCCCGAGCCGCAGCGCAGCCGCGCGATCCGGTCCGGCGCGATCGCGCCCGCTGCATCATCGCGGAGCGCGACGTCTCCGGCGAAACCGTCGCTCTGGTGCCCTGTCGGCTCGCCGCGGCGGAGGGAGGCCGCGGCAGAGGCGCGACCGAACTCGTTCTCGTCGCGGACGGCCCTTACGGCCCGCCCGTCGGCGTACTGCTGCGTGAAGAGCCCCGACCCGGCAGACGACACGCCGCGTGGGAGACGGCTCTCATGCCCGGCGGCGACGGAACCGGCCGGTCGGCGGTCTCCGGAACCGCAGCGGACCGCGCGGGCGGTGGGGCGACCGGCACAAGCGCAAGTCCGGGGTCGGGCGCGGGCGCAGCGGCCGGAGGCGGAGGCGCATCAGGTTCCGGAAGCGGGGGCGGAGGTTCGTCCGGACCCGGCGGCGGAGGAAATACGGGCGCCGGCGCGGACAACGGCGGAGCCTCCGGCAGTGGAGGAGGCGGCAACGGAGGCGGTGGCGGTAATGGCGGTGGTGGAGGAGGCAACGGAGGAGGCGGCGGGAACGGAGGGGGAGGCGGGAACGGAGGGGGAGGCGGGAACGGAGGCGGGAACGGAGGGGGAGGCGGCAACGGAGGGGGGAACGGCAACGGTCGATGAATTCGC
>CAYNUN010000306.1:0-3163 GCA_964400345.1 uncultured Methylobacteriaceae bacterium | reverse complement strand
CGTGCCGTTGCCGACCTTCTCGCCGATGAACAGCATCGGCGCCTCGTCGCGCTCGCCTTCGCCGATCACGATGCGGCCGTCGATCGGGAGCTTGTTCAGTTCGCGGCGCATGGCGTCCACGGCGGCCTGGTCGGCGGCCTTTTCGTCGCCGCGGCCGCGCAGCAGCGCGGCGGAGACGGCGGCGCGCTCGGTCACGCGGACGAGTTCCATCGAGAGAATGCGCTCGATGACTTCCTTGGGCCGGACGGTGATGTCGTTGTGGTCGGACATGAACTTTCCTCGGCTGGCGCGACGTCAGGGCCGCTCGATGCGGATCAGTTGCGGCGGTTCCGCGATATGCCCGTCCGCCATCACGGCGTCGAGCGCTGCGCGGATCGCCGCTTCGGTGGTGGCGTAAGTGAGCAGGACGACGGGCACGGGCCCAGCCGCGCGTCCGGTCGCCTCCCAAGGCGTACCGGGAGGACGCCGCTGGACGATGCTTTCGAGCGAGATCGCCCTTTCGGCCATGCGCGTCGCGATGGACGCCGCCGCACCGGGGCGGTCGAGCACGCTGAGACGCACGTAATATCCGCCCTCATGGCGCTGCATCGGCGCACGCTCGGCCTTGGCGAGCGCCGCGGCGGGCCGCCCGAACGGCGGGATGCGGACGCCGCGGCCGACATCGGCCAGATCCGACAGCACGGAGGAGGCCGTCGCGTCGCCGCCCGCGCCGGGGCCGACCAGCGTGAGTTCGCCCACCGCATCGGCATGGATGCTCACGGCATTGGTCACGCCCATGACCTGCGCGATCGCGGAGATCTTCGGCACCATCGTGGGATGCACGCGCTGTTCGATGCCCGTGGCCGTCCGTTCCGCGACGCCGAGCAGCTTGATCCGGAAGCCCAGTTCGTCGGCCATCTTCAGGTCGAGCGGCGCGATCGAGGCGATGCCTTCCACATGGATCGCGTCGGCATCGATCTCCGTGCCGAAAGCGAGGCTCGTCAGCAGCGCGAGTTTGTGCGCCGTGTCGAAGCCGCCGACGTCGAAGGTCGGGTCTGCTTCCGCATAGCCGAGCCGCTGCGCATCCGCGAGACAGGCCTCGAAGGTCAGCCCTTCGAGTTCCATCCGCGAGAGGATGTAGTTGCAGGTGCCGTTCAGGATGCCCGAAATGCGGCTCACCGCATTGCCGGCAAGCGACTCGCGCAGCGTCTTGACGATCGGAATGCCGCCCGCGACCGACGCTTCGAAGAACAGGCCCACGCCCTTCGCTTCCGCCGTCGCCGCCAGCGCGGCCCCGTGCTTGGCGAGCAGCGCCTTGTTGGCGGTCACGACATG
Source organism: uncultured Methylobacteriaceae bacterium (assembly GCA_964400345.1). Lineage (GTDB taxonomy): Bacteria > Pseudomonadota > Alphaproteobacteria > Rhizobiales > Beijerinckiaceae > JAIXZO01. The sequence goes on along the minus strand of CAYNUN010000306.1, from coordinate 1,849 downwards.
CTTGCCCGCCGCGAGCGCGGTCTCGACCGTCGCGCGCGCCGGACCTTCGTCCCCGCCCACGAGTTCGACGACGACGTCGCACAGCGGCGACGCCGCCAGCGCGACCGGATCGTCGAACCAGGCGAAGCCCGAGAGATCGACGCCGCGGTCGCGCGAACGATCACGGGCGGACACGGCGGTCACGACGAGAGGACGGCCGCAACGCGCCTCGAGCGACGCCGCATGCCTCCCCAAGAGGCGGACCACCGAGGCGCCGACGGTGCCGAGACCGGCGACGCCGATGCGGAGAGGTGCGGTCATGAAGAAATTCCGATGAGAAAAGGTTCGGGTCAGCCCCGGGCGGTCAACGGGACGACGTTGTGCAATGTTTTCTCCCCGCTTTCAAGGAAGCGGCGGACATTGCGCGCGGCCTGACGGATACGCTGTTCGTTCTCCACCATCGCGATGCGCACATAGTCGTCGCCGTGCTCGCCGAAGCCGACGCCCGGCGCGACCGCGACTTCCGCCTTCTCGACGAGAAGCTTGGAGAATTCGAGGCTCCCCAGCGCCCGGAACGGCTCGGGGATCTTGACCCAAGCGAACATGGACGCCTCCGGCGGGTCGAATTCCCAGCCCGCCTTGCCGAAGCTTTCCACCAGCGCGTCGCGCCGCTTCCGATACACGTCGCGCATCTCGCGGATGCAGTCGTCGGGTCCGTTCAGCGCCGCCGCCGCCGCGACCTGGATCGGCGTATAGGCGCCGTAATCGAGATAGGACTTCACGCGCGACAGCGCCGCGAGCAGCCGGTCGTTGCCGACCGCGAAGCCCATGCGCCAGCCCGCCATCGAGAAGGTCTTCGACATGGAGGTGAATTCGACCGTCACGTCCATCGCGCCCGGCACCTGCAGCACCGAGGGAGGCGGGTTCGCATCGTCGAAATAGACCTCCGCATAAGCGAGGTCGGAGAGCAGGATCAGCTCGTGCTTCTTCGCGAAGGCGACGAGTTCCTTGTAGAAATCGAGCGAGGCCACATAGGCCGTCGGGTTCGCGGGATAGCAGGTCACGAGCGCGATCGGCTTGGGGATCGAATGCATCACCGCCCGTTCGAGCGCGACGAACATCGCATCGTTCGGCTCCGCCGGAACGGAGCGGATCACGCCGCCCGCCATCAGGAAGCCGAAGGCGTGGATCGGATAGCTCGGGTTCGGCACCAGCACCACGTCGCCCGGCGCCGTGATCGCCTGCGCCATATTGGCGAAGCCTTCCTTCGAGCCCAGCGTGGCGACGACCTGACGGTCGGGATCGAGCTTCACGCCGAAGCGGCGCTCGTAATAGCCCGCCTGCGCCCGGCGCAGACCCGCGATGCCCTTGGAGGCGGAATAACGGTCCGTCCGCGGCTTGCCCGCCGTCTCGACGAGCTTCTCGATCACATGTTTCGGAGCGGGCAGATCGGGATTGCCCATGCCGAGATCGACGATGTCGGCGCCGTTGTTCCGGGCGGCGGCCTTGATCCGGTTCACCTGCTCGAAAACATAAGGCGGAAGGCGCTTGATTCGGTGAAAGTCGGTCATGGCGGGGCTCTGCGGATCTTCTCGGGGCCGATTGCGGAACGAAGTCGCGGCGGGTTTATCACGTGACTTCGGCGTGTGCACGCCGCAGCTTCTTATGTTCGACGGTTCGGGCGCGTCACCGCGCCCGCGCCTTCGCGTCGATCGCGCGGTCGGTGGCCTCGAGTTCCTTGGTCAGGTTCTCGACGCCTCTGGCATCGCGCGGCGTCAGCTTGCGGTCGGGCGGGGTCACGCCCACGGGAATCGCTCCGCCGGTCGGGCGGCGGCTCTCCACGACGAAGGGCTTCGGCTCGGGCACATGG
>CAYNUN010000305.1:0-3184 GCA_964400345.1 uncultured Methylobacteriaceae bacterium | reverse complement strand
CGGGGGTCATCACGCGTTTCTGGTCGCCCTTGTCCGCGGATGCGGGGCGGATGCCGGGGGTCACCAGATCCATGCCGGCACCGAGCAGTGCGCGCATGTCGGCGACCTCTTCGGGCGACAGGATCAGCCCGTCCACGCCCGCGTCGCGCGCCTGGAGGGCGCGGCGGGCGACGAGATCCTTCACGCCCATGGCATAGCCCGCTTCCGCGAGATCGGCGTCGTCATAGGAGGTCATGACGGTGACCGCGAGGATGCGCAGCGGCGAGGAGCCCTTGCCGCGCACCGCGGCCTTCATCGTCTGCGGGAAACCGTGGACCGTGAGATAGGTCGCCCCGAGATCGGCGACGCGCGCCGCGGCCTTTTCCACCGTCGTGCCGATGTCGTGCAGCTTGAGATCGAGAAACACCTTCTTGCCGGACCGGGCGAGCTCGCGCGCGAAGTCGAGGCCCCCCGCATAGGTCAGCTCCATGCCGACCTTGTAGAAGGTCACCGTATCGCCGAGCCGGACGACCATGGCTTCGGCTTCGGCGACGGAGGGCAGGTCGAGCGCGACGATCAGGCGGTCGCGCGGGTCGAGGATCGGCATGAAGGGTCCGTCAACGCAGGATCTGGGCCCGCACCTTTTCGGTCCGTTCGCGGATCTTGGCAAGAAGATCGAGGCGACTGCGCCGGCGCGCCTTCACCGCGGCGCCCTCCGCGGCGCGGCGATAGACCCAGACGCAGGCGGGCGGGAAGTTGAGCCAGATCCGCTCGGACTCCTCGGCCTCGAAATCCCGGCCCTTGAGGGGCATGGGGGAGGTGACCGCATAGGTGAATTGGATGAAGGGGCTGCCCGGACTCATCAGCGCGAAGGCCGATTTCAGCAGTTCGAGACGCATGCGCTCAGGTTTGGTGAAGAGCGGCAGGCCGGAGACGATCGCCGAGGCGGGGAGCGACGGTTCGTTGCGCAGGGTCTCGGACAGGGCGTAAGCGTCACCCCGGATCACCCGCGCGCCGGGAAAGCGCTTTTCCAGAAGCTTGCAGAAATCGCGGTCGAATTCCACGAGGATCAGGCGGTCGGGCGCGACGCCGCGCCGGATGATCGCCTCCGTGACCGCGCCCGTTCCCGGCCCGAGCTCGATGATCGGACCTTCGCGCGCGGGATCGATGAAGCCCGCCATCCGTTTGGCCAGCGCCTTGCCGGACGGTGCGACCGCTCCGGTGACGAGCGGGTTGTCGAGCCAGGTCTTCAGAAAACGCGCCTCGTCGGGCAGCTTCTCCCTCAACCCGGTCCCGACGGCGGTCGACTTCGTTCGACCGTTCCTGCGCGGCGGCTGCGACACGTCGGGTTCTCTCCGGTTGATGCTTTCGGCGACGCGGGACGCTCTGTGCTCGGAACGTTATGGGTCAGTCCGGGCTGCCGGAAAAGAAGTCCTTCACCTTGGCGAAGAAACTCGTGCTTTCGGGTTGGGTTTCCCGTGAACTCGCCGCTTCGAATTCGCGCAGCAATTCCTTCTGCCGCGCCGTCAGCTTCTGCGGCGTCTCCACCGAAACCTGAACATAGAGATCGCCCTGATCGCGCGAGCGCAGCACGGGCATGCCCTTGCCGCGCAGACGGAACTGCTTGCCCGACTGGGTGCCCTCGGGAATCGCGACGATCTTCTCCTCGCCCTCGAGCGTCGGAATCTCGATCTCGCCGCCGAGCGCCGCGGTCACCATGGAGATCGGGACGCGGCAATAGAGATCGGCCCCGTCGCGCTGGAAGAAGCGATGCGGCTTCACCGACAGGAAGATGTAGAGATCGCCCGAAGGCCCGCCCTTGCGGCCGCTTTCGCCCTCGCCCGCGAGCCGGATGCGGGTGCCGTCCTCCACGCCCTTGGGAATGTTGACCGACAGCGTCCTGTCCTTCGTCACGCGGCCCTGGCCGCCGCAGGAGAGGCAGGGATCGTCGATCATCTCGCCCCGGCCCTGCCAGGTCGGCCAGGTCCGCTCGAGCGCGAAGAAGCCCTGCTGCGCACGCACCCGGCCGAAACCGCCGCAGGTCGAACAGGTCTTGGGCTTCGTCCCCGCCTTCGCGCCCGAACCGTCGCAGGCCTCGCAGGCGACGGCGATCGGCACCGTGACGGTCGCCGTCTTGCCCTGATGCGCGTCTTCGAGCGTGATTTCGAGATCGTAGCGCAGATCGGAGCCGCGCTCCCGCCCGTCGGACCGGCCGCGTCGGCCGCGGCCCGAGACGTCGCCGAACAGATCTTCGAAAATGTCCGCCATGGAGGAGGCGAAATCGTTGCCGAAACCCGGACCGCCCTGGCCGCCGCCGTTCTCGAAGGCGGCATGGCCGAACCGGTCATAGGCCGCCCGCTTCTGCGGGTCGGAGAGGGTCTGATAGGCCTCGTTGAGTTCCTTGAACTTCTGCTCCGCCGCCGCATCGCCGGGATTGCGGTCGGGATGGTGCTGCATCGCGAGCTTGCGGAAGGCGGCTTTCAGCTCGGCCTCGGAGGCCTGCTTCGCGACGCCCAGAACCTCGTAATAATCTCGCTTGCTCATCGCGCCTGACGGGCTCCTCGCGGGGACCTTTCACGGGCTCCCGCCCGATAGGACGGACCCGACACGTCGCCGCGCCGGGTCCGCATTCACGTCCGATCGCGCCGGGGCGTGCCCCTTACGCGCGCTTCTTCTTGTCGTCGTCGCCGACTTCGCGGAAATCCGCGTCGATGACGTCGTCCTTGGCCGAACCGCCCGCGGAGGCGCCGGCCGACGGGCCCGCATCGTCGTCCGAGCCGCCCTGCTGGGCCGCATACATCGCTTCGCCGAGCTTCATCGAGGCCTGCATCAGCGCCGTGGTCTTGGCGCGGATGCCGTCGAGATCGTCGCCCTTCAGCGCTTCCTTGAGGTCGGCGAGCGCGGTCTCGATCGCCTGCTTCTCGGCCGCACCGACCTTGTCGCCGTATTCGGCGACCGACTTCTCGGTCGAATGGACGAGGCTTTCGGCCTGATTCTTCGTCTCCACCGTCTCGCGGCGGAGCTTGTCCTCGGCGGCATGCGCCTCGGCGTCCTTCACCATCTTCTCGATGTCGGCGTCCGACAGGCCGCCCGAGGCCTGAATGCGGATCTGGTGCTCCTTGGCCGTGGCCTTGTCCTTCGCCGTGACGCTGACGATGCCGTTGGCGTCGATGTCGAAGGTGACCTCGACCTGCGGCACGCCGCG
>CAYNUN010000304.1:0-3199 GCA_964400345.1 uncultured Methylobacteriaceae bacterium | reverse complement strand
TGATCCTGCCGCTGCCGATCCTGGTGGTGGACGCGCTCATCGCGCTCAATCTTTCGCTGTCGGCGGTCCTGCTGATGGCGGCGATGTATCTCAACGACGTCACGAAACTGTCGGCCTTCCCGTCGATCCTGCTGCTCACCACGCTGTTCCGGCTCGCGCTGGCGATCTCCACCACGCGCCTCATCCTGCTGCAGGGCAATGCCGGGTCCATCATCGAGACCTTCGGCAATTTCGTCATCGGCGGGAATCTGATCGTCGGCCTCGTGGTCTTCCTCATTCTGACCATCGTCAATTTCATGGTCATCACGAAGGGCTCCGAGCGCGTCGCGGAAGTGTCGGCCCGCTTCTCGCTCGACGCGATGCCCGGCAAGCAGATGGCGATCGACTCCGACATGCGCGCGGGCGTCATCGAACTCGACGAGGCCAAGCGCCGCCGCACGAAGCTGGAGAAGGAAAGCCAGCTCTTCGGCGCGATGGACGGCGCGATGAAGTTCGTGAAGGGCGACGCCATCGCGGGCATCATCATCATCTTCGTCAACATGATCGGCGGGATCACGATCGGCACGCTGCAGCGCGGCATGACGGTCGGCGACGCGGCGCAACGCTATGTGCTGCTCACCATCGGCGACGGCCTCATCCAGCAGATCCCCGCTCTCTTCGTATCGATCACCGCGGGCTTCATCGTCACGCGCGTCGCGTCCGACGAGAACAAGGATCTCGGCAGCGACATCGGCGCTCAGCTGGTCGACGAGCCGAAGGCGCTCCTGATCACCGCGGGCATCATGGCGATCTTCGCCGCGATCCCGGGCTTCCCGGCGCCCGTCTTCGGTTTCCTCGCGATCGTCTTCGCCTTGGGCGGCTACTTCATCATGAAGAACCGCAAATCCGTGGCGGGCGACAAGAGATCGAGGGAAATGCCTTCGCTCGCGCCCGCCATCGCGCCCGCCGGCTCCGTTCCCGCCTTTCCCGACGAGACGGACGCCGAGCAGGAAGCGCCCGTCGAACCCGTCACCTTCGCGCTCACCGTGCCCGTGATCCTCGACGTCGCGGCGTCGATGCGCAATCACATCAAGCCCTCGCGCCTCGACCGCGAGATCGCCAAGCTCCGGCGCGCGCTCTATTTCGACCTCGGCGTCCCGTTCCCCGGCATCAATCTGCGGCTGAACGAAAACCTGAAGGACGGCGAGTATCGGATCCTCGTGAACGAGATCCCGATCGCGAGCGGCAACTGTCGCCCGGGTTTCGTCATCGTGCGCGAGAGCGAGGCGAACCTGAATCTCTTCGACGTCCCCTTCGAGCGGGGCGAGGACTTCCTGCCGATCACCAAGAGCCTCTGGGTGTCGGACAAGCAGCTCCCGCTTCTGCAGAAGGCGGGTCTGCAGCATCTGAACATGACCGCGATCCTGACCTTCCATCTCGGCCATGTGCTCAAGGCGCATGCGGCCAAGTTCGTCGGAATTCAGGAGACGATGTATCTGATGAATCAGATGCAGAAGAATTTCGGCGAGCTGGTGAAGGAGGTCACGCGGACCCTCCCCATCATCACCATCACCGACATCATGCAGCGCCTCGTCGGCGAGGACGTCTCGATCCGAGACATGCGCACCATTCTCGAAGCCTTGGTCGAATGGGGCCAGCGCGAGAAGGATCCGATCATCCTCACCGAGCATGTCCGCGGAGCGCTCAGCAATTACATCACCTACAAGTTCTCCGCGGGGCAGAACGTCATTCCCGCCTATCTCCTCTCCAAGGAAGTGGAGGACGAAATCCGAGGCGCGGTGCGCCAGACCTCCGGCTCGTCCTATCTCGCCCTCTCCCCGGACGTGCATCGCAGCATCATCACATCGATGAAGGAGACGATCGGCGACGTGGCGGGACACACCGTCCGGCCCGTCCTCATGGCCCCGATGGACATCAGGCGCTTCACGCGCCGCATCATCGAGCGCGATTTCTCCGAGCTTCCGGTGCTGTCCTATCAAGAGCTGGCGGCGAGCGCGAACATCCAGCCGCTCGATCGCGTCCGCCTTCGGAAATAGGCCCGCATGAACGCGCCCGGCCTCGTCGCGAAGATCGGCCTGCTCTGCGCGATCGCCGCGGCCCATATCGTGCTGTCCGATCCCGGCGCTCTCTCCCGCGTCGCGGCGGCGGCACTCGCGGCGGCCTTCGTCCTCGCCGTCCTGCTGCCGAAAAGCCGCAGCGCGCTCGCCGCCGCGGCGGCCTTCCTCTCTGCCGCGATGCTCGTGGAACATGTGATCGCACCGTTCCTCGCCGGGTCCGAGAATCTGATGCGGATCGTCGCCGACCGCATCGTCTGGCCCTCGGTCCTGCAGGGCGTCGTCGTCGGGGAGATCTTGAGGAGCATCGAGCGCGACCGTGAAGCGAAGGCCCTGCCCCGCTCGCCATGGACCTTCCTGTTCTCCTGCATCGCCTCGGGGACCGGGCTGCTCCTCCTGCTCGAAAGCGCGCTGGCCGCGGCGGGGCCGGTCGCGGCGGGATCGGCGCTCGGCGTCGTCCTGCACGCCTTCGCCGCCGATACCGCGATCCATCTCGTGCTGCTGGTCCTCTGGTTCGGGCTGGGACTGCGCGCGGGCGAGCTTTACTCCCGCTTCGCGCAGAATCCCGCGGGCGCGTCGCGCGAAGCCGTCTTCGCACAGCGACGGCAGATCGAATCCCTCTCCCGGCTCCTGCCGATGCTGGGCTTTCTCGGCACCGTGATCGGGCTGGCGGGCGCGATCGGGGCGATGTCCGCGACCATGGCGGGGGACGCCGCCTTCGGTCGCGCCTCGCTGGATGCGCTGTTCCGCAATCTGGCGCTCAAATTCGAAACCTCGCTGCTGGGTCTGGCCGCCGCCATCTTCACGGGTCTGGTGATGTCGGCGATCGACGGCCTGCAGGAACGGTCCGGAGCGCGGGACGCATGACGGCGATGCGCGGCGGTTCCGGACAGGAGGGCCATGAGGGCTTTCTGGGCGATCTCTTCCTCAACCTCGCCGCCGTTGTCATCTTCGCGATCGCCGTGATGGCGGTCGAGCGTCCCTTCCGTGCCGAGGCGAGGGTTGCACCCGCGCCGACGGAGGGCCTCGTCTTCCATCTCTGCGGCGACCGGATCACCGTCGGCGACGGCCCCGCCGTCCGGGCCGACGCCCTGCTCGGCTCCGATTTCGCCCGCAGCGCCGTCGCCGCCGCGGCCGCCCATGCT
>CAYNUN010000303.1:0-3212 GCA_964400345.1 uncultured Methylobacteriaceae bacterium | reverse complement strand
CCGGTCTGGTAGTTGAAGCCGGCCTGACCGCCATACGTGAAGTTGCCCGTCCGCGAGAGCTTGTTGATGTCGGAAAGCTCATAGCCACCGCCCGAGAAGCCCTCCCCGATCACCATCGCATCGAACCCAGCGGCATTGCCGGTCAGAGTGTTCTGAACCTTCTGATCGCTCCAACCATAGCCGCCGTTCACGCCCGCATAAAAGCCGGTCCAAGAGAACGCCGGAGCGGCGACCGGGGCGGCGACCGGGGCGACGTTACGACGGGGAAGATCGGAAGCGAAAGCGCTCGCCGAGGCCGCAATCACGCCTGCAGAGGCGAGCAAACCGAACTTGATCATTTGTTTCTACTCCAGATCGAGACCAAGACTTTGGCCCTATGAGTGTAAGAGCCTCATAATCGGTATTGCGGATATCGGCAATGCTGATTTGCCGACTTCTACACGCCTGATCGGCCGTCGTTCCATCCATGTGGCGGCTAAGCAACATTTTGCCGACGGTCGCCTCTTCGACTCCCTTGCATTTCAGGCCCGACGCGCCGCGGTCTTGCGCCATCGGCACACGTCAAATCATCCGGCAGCATCCGACTCTCTTCGATTTGGGTCGTCTTGCCCGAAGATAAGGAACGACTTGATGCGCCGCATGTCGTTTTCAGCTGCCCGAAGACCCGAACCGACTCGTCCGGAAACCGCCCGCATCGTGATTCGGGCCTGCCCGACCGACGCGCGGCGGCGATCGTGATGCGCGGACGGCGTTCAGTCGCTTGCGAGCCCGGCATGGCTGTCGACCCAGCCGGGAAAGGGGATGCGTCGGCGATCGGCGAAGCGACGGATCCATCGCGGCGCCGCATGGATGAGGGGGTGCGGGCTCCGTTCCGCACGCACGAAGGGCGAACCGGGACCGATCAACCGATAGACGAGGAAAAGGGCGACATAGGCGATCATGACGGATGCGAGCCCCGACCACCTCGCGGGGTGCCTGTCGGGCAACGGCCCGGACGAGTGGACCGGGAACGACCGGACGGTCCCGTCCTCCGACGGCATCGGCAGCGTGTGGTTGCCGCTCTGCTGCGCGATCCTGAATCGGGAATATCCGAGCAGATACAGTTCGATATGGCTTCTCAGCACGGCGAAGAGATTTCTTTTTCCGGTTTCCCAGCTCACATAAACCGGCGGAACGGGCAGTCTGTGGACATCCGCGACGACCTCGGCGTCCCGCCCTTCGATATCGACCTTGATGAAGAACGGACTTCCGAAGTCTCTCACCAGGTCTTCGAGGCATATCGTGGGCACTTCCACCGGGTCTGCATGAGGGCTCTCGTGCAGGATGGTGTTGCGTTCGACGAAGCCGGCGTCGACCGTTCCCCACAGGCTGCGGGTCGGATGCGGGTGGAACATGATCGAGGCGGACGACAGCCTCGACTCGTGCCCCACGGCGGCGGCATGAACCAGCGTCAATCGCCCCGACGCGACGTGTTCGGCGAAATTTTCGGTTCCGAGACGGAACAGATCCGGATCGGCCTCGACGGCGACCACGTCGTATCCCGCCGAAAGATAGTATGTGGCGTCCTCGCCGAGATGGAATCCGAGGTCGAATACGAGCGGCTTCCTCCGGAGATTGTCCAGCCACGCTTTGCCGGCGTCGAGACGCTCGAAGGCGTCCTTCTGTTCCTTCAAGGAAATGCGTTTGACCATACTGTCGTGCTTGACGACATAGGTCCCGACGATCGTATCGGGACAAAAGCTCACCGGGCGCTTGTCTCTCGCGAACCTCAGCCAGAGCGCGTAATCCTCCCATCCGCCGATGATGCGGAGAAGGCCGACGTCATATCCTCCGAGCGCGTTCAGTGCCGATCGCCGGAAAAGGGCCATCGCGTCGATGTAATTGCCGCTGTCGACGAGGCGGTCGGGATCGAACGGGAGCTCCGACAGCAGTCCGAGATCTTCACCATCGAGCGTCACGCGGCGGATCGGCCCATAGGCGGCGTCGGCGCCGTCGGCCTGAGCCTGCCGATAGAGCGCCGCAAGGCCTGCGGCATCGACCGTGTTGTCGGCGTCGAGAAAGAAGACGAACCGGCCGCGCGCATGTCGCCGGCCGATGTTGCGGGCCCGGGAGAGCCCGACATTCCAGAGCGGCCTGATGACGGCGGCCGGGATCGGGCTTGCCTGCAGAAGACCGCAGGCGACGGCATGGGACCCGTCGGTCGAGCGATCGTCGACGATCAGGATTTCGGCTCCGTCGGGGCCGATCGCCGCCAGGGCGGTCAATGCGCTCCGCACGGCCGTAGGCAGATGTTCCGCGTAATCGAAGCTCGGGATGACGATCGAAACGCCGATCTCGTCGACGCTCGGACCGAAGCGTCGGATCGACACGGCGCGGTCGGGCAGCGCCTCGGCCCGGTGATATTGGGCGAGCCGTCGCAGCACGGGCAATCGGGAGAACCGCTGCAGCGCCGCATAGCCCAACGCCGCCGCGAGATGCCTCAGGCGACGCATGACGAAGCGACGGCGGCGCTCATGGCGTCGGATCCGAAAGAATAGCCGAAACGGGCTATGTCGCGTCCGTAGAGGCGTGCGACCCACTCCCGATCCTCGGAATCGGCATAGTGATCGCGCCAGTCGCCGATCGCCGGGCCGACATTATGGTGCTCCAGCCTTATCTCGTCGGCGTCCGCGTGAAAGCGGGCGAGAACGGTGCGCAGCCCGGGCCGAATGGATGCGAAATCGATCACGGCGTCGCACATGAACCGACCTTGCGCGTCGGAAAGATAATCTTCCTGATTGAACGACAGCGATTTCAGGTAGCCGGCCGAGCGGTCGAGCGCGAGTCCCTCGACATCGGACCAGACGCATTCGGCGACGGCGGTTTCTTCGATCACGGCCGTGCGGCGGATGAATTCGGAGAAGGACACGTTCGAGCGGCCCGGTGCAGGTTCCAGCAGATAGCGGGAAAAGTCGTTGTGGACGCCCTTTCCGCGCATCATCGCGAACCAAGAGACCAGACGCTGCCAAGGATTCCTGACGACGGCGAAGATATACGGCCGATCGCCTCGCGCCCGGACGAAGCGAAGCGGAATATGGGCGGGGGAGATGAAGCGGGCGCCGGCCTGCTCGACCAACGCCCGGGTCACGGAGGTGCCCGCGGTCTTCTGGATGTGCACGAAGAGGTAATTGTGCTCGCCGTGATGGATCATCGCACCAGTGCCGGCCGGATAT
>CAYNUN010000302.1:0-3217 GCA_964400345.1 uncultured Methylobacteriaceae bacterium | reverse complement strand
AGGATGCTGCGGCGATGATGGATCGCCCGCGCATCGAGTTCGTGGAAGTCCCCTATGAAGGCCGCAGCCTTCCCGCGATGCTCGTCCATCCCGACCCGGCCAAGACGGGCGGCAAGCCCGCCCCCGCGATGGTGTTCTTCGACGGCTTCGACGTGACGAAGGAGTTGCAATACTTTTTCGGCGTCGCCGATCTCGCCGCTCAGGGCGTGGGATGCCTCATCGTCGACGGCCCCGGCAACGGCGAGAGCCTGCGCTTCCGCGACCTGCCTCTGATCGCGGAGACGGAGCGTTACGGCTCCGCCGCCTATGACTACATGGCCTCGCGCGCCGAGTTCGATCCGAAGCGGATCGGCGTGATCGCCATCAGTCTCGGCGGCTATTATGCGCCGCGCGCGGCGTCGCTCGAGCCCCGCTTTGCCTGCTGCGTCGCCTGGGGCGCCCAGTGGGACTATCACGAAACTTGGCGCAAACGCTTCGAAGCGCTCGATTCCGGTAAGGTCGTCTCGCTCTCCGTTCCGCCCGAGCATCTCGCCTGGGTCATGGGAACCGAGACGCGCGAGCAGGCCATGACGAAGCTCGAAGGCTTCCGCCTCGACGGCATCGTTCAGAAGATGCGGTGCCCGTTCCTCCTGCTGCACGGCGCGGAAGACCGGCAGATCCCGTTGGACATCGCGCAGAAATGCTTCGACGCGGTCGGCTCCGCCGACAAGCGCATGATCGTCTTCACCCGCGAGGAGGGCGGGCATCACCACTGCCAGGTGGATGACCTCACGCTCGGCGTTCACGCCATGTGGGACTGGGTCACCGACACTCTGAAGCCGGGCCGCTGAGGAGACCGCCATGACCGATCCGATCTTTCCGCGGTTCTCCGAAGCCGAATATCGCCGGCGCTACGACGCCGTCCGTCGTGAAATGGCCAAGCGCGGCATCGATGCGGTCATCGCCGCGGGCGACTCCGCCTTCCGCTTTTCGAACCACGCCAACGTCCATTGGCTCACCAATTGGCTGGACCCCTATGCCGCCTATGCGGTGATCACCATGGATCACGATCCGATCCTCGTGATCTCCAACCCGCTCTACATCCATGCGGCGAAGCGGGCCTCCGTCGCGACCGAGGTGCACGGCGTCTATACGCCCGGAAAGACCATGGGCGAACGGTTGATCGCGCTGGGGCTCGGACGCGGCCGCATCGGTCTCGCGGGCGTTCGGCATGTCGGGCGCGCGTCGATGGCCTACGAACATCAGCGCGAACTCGCCGCGACCCTGCCGGAGGCGACCTTCACGGACGCACTCGAGGTGATGCAGGAGGCCCGGCGCATCAAGAGCGCCGAGGAGATCGTCTGGTTCGAGAAGGGCGCCGACTACACCGATCGTGCGGTGAACGCGATCGCGGAGCATCTGCGTCCCGGAATGCCGGAATTCGAACTCTCCGCGCATATTCAGCAGTCCTTCCTCCATGACGGGGGCTCGCTGATGTTCCACTTCCTCGGCGCGACGCCGATGGACGCGCCGGAACTCATCTTCCCCTGGCAATATCCCTCGACGCGGACCACCCGACGCGGCGACGTGCTGCTCACCGAGATCAGCGTCGGACATTGGGGATATGCGGGCCAGGTGCAGCGCGCCTACACGCTCGATTGCGAGCCGACCCTCGAATATCTGCACCTCTACGACACCGCGCTCGAATGCTACCGCCGGATCTTCGACATGCTGAAGCCGGGGGTCACGAACCGCGACATTCTCGATGCGGCCCGTTTCGTCGAGAAGCACGGCTACAAGACGCTCGACGTGCTCATCCACGGCTGGGGCATCACCATCGAGCCTCCGAGGGCGGACCTCGACGTGGCGATGATCAAGCGCGAATGCCTGCCGTTCACGGTGGAGGAGGGCATGCTCTTCGTCATCCAGCCGCACATCGTCTCGAACGACGAGCAACGCGGGGTGCAGGTCGGCAATCTGGTCGCGATCGAGGCGAACGGCGCCCGGTCTCTTCAGAAGGCGCCGATGGATTTCTTCAGGTCGAAGGCATGACGACCTTCAACGCGAAAGAACAAGGCGAAACGTCCAAGGAGAGAGCGATGCTTACGAGACGGAACTTCAACGCGGCGCTCGGCGCCGCATTCGGAACGACCTTTCTCTCGGTCCACCACGTCAAGGGCCAAACCCTGCCCGTCGTGCGGCTCGGAAACGCCGCGGGCATCATCGATCCGCAGCTGATCTTCATGACCATGGGCCAACATCCCAAGGTCGATTACTACAAGCAGGAAGGCGTGGGCCTCGACATCGTCAACATGAGCGGCTCCGGCCAGACCATGCAGGCGATCATCGCCGGCCATGTCGAGACGTCCGCGCTGGCGCCCATCGCGTTCCTGCCGGTCTATGCCAACAATCCGAATGTCGACATCATCTATCCCTATGCGTGGATGCGCTCGCCGCATTGGTCGGTGGCGGTGAAACCCGACAGCCCGATCAAGTCGCTGCAGGAACTCAAGGGCAAGAACATCGGCATCCGCAACAAGGGCGACACGGGTTATTTCGGCGCGATGGCCATGCTGAAGGAAATCGGCATCGACCCGGACAAGGACGTGAATTGGATCCCGGTCGATCAAGGCGGACCCGCGGGCGAGGCGATCCACCGCGGTCGCGTCGACGCGATGGCCTTCTGGGACGGGGCCTTCGCCCGCATCGAGAATGCCGGGTTCCCGCTCCGCTATCTGCCGAACTCTCCGGGCATGCAGCAGCTGTTCGGTCAGGCCTATTGCGTCCGGAAATCCGACTTCAAGAAGAACCGCGACGTCTATGTCCGCTTCTTCCGCGCGATGGCGAAATCGACCGTGTTCGCCTATGCCGACACCGATCTCGGCATCAAACTGCACTGGGACATCTATCCCGAGTCCAAGCCCAAGGGCAAAAGCGACGCGGAGGCGATGGAAGAAGCCCGGGCCGTGGTCAATTCCAGGCGCGACAAGTGGTTCGCAGCGCCTTGGCAGGCCGACAAGCGCCTCGGTCCGATGACGGAGGACGAGTGGAAGGCGCAGGTCAAGTTCGTGGGCCTCGAGGACAAGATCAAGGACGTGAAGCCCGTCTTCACGAACGAGATCATCGACGAGGTGAACGCCTTCGACCGCGAGAAGGTGCTCGCGCTGGTCAAACAGCTGAAGGGCTGATCTTCAGCCGCCCTTCTCCTCTTGGGGAAGGGCGGCCGATCTCCGCACGT
>CAYNUN010000301.1:0-3230 GCA_964400345.1 uncultured Methylobacteriaceae bacterium | reverse complement strand
GATTTGACCAATAGCCGGTTGTACAGGTCATCGGCGAATTTGAACGCTTGGTGCTCGTCGCCTGTCCCTGTGCTGCGATTGACGTAGCCACGACCGTTCGGAATTTTGACCCGGCAAAGCCAAGTCGCCTTTTTGAAATCCGAGCGCTTGTAAAGATATATCAAGCCGTCACGGAACGTTCTGCTGTCGGTCACGACGGCTTTGACCTTGCCCTTGCCGTTTGAAGCGGCTGAGCTCAAGGCAGGATCACGCTGATCTGATTTCGACAAATCCGACCATCCCGACGAATCCGAACATGATCCGAAGATGGTCGAAAAAACATTCTCCGAAAACAGCGATTTTATAACCGACTGACTTCCCTGGAGAAATTGGAGCGGGCGAAGGGATTCGAACCCTCGACCCCAACCTTGGCAAGGTTGTGCTCTACCCCTGAGCTACACCCGCATCCGTGTGAAACGCCGCAAGGGCGTCTCGGGTGGCGGGTATATGCCCCAACTCGATCGGCGATGCAAGCGCCTCCGTGCGGGCTTTCTCGGCGCTTCGCCGCGGGCCTTGCGCGGCCGCGGTCTTGCGGCCCTCGGCCGGGCCGGCTAGAAGGCGGCGCGAAGCCCGCCGCCGCCGGGCCGCCCCGCGGGAACTCGCGATCCCGCCCGAGATCCCGCCCCGCCGGAGGCCCCATGGCCGCGACCCCCGACGCGCTGTTCGCCTTTCTCGACCGCTGCGGGATCGCGCATGAGACCGTGCGGCATCCGCCGCTGTTCACGGTCGAGGAGTCCAAGCGCCTGCGGGGCGTCATTCCCGGCGCGCATGTGAAGAACCTGTTCCTCAAGGACAAGAAGGGCGGGCTGTTCCTCGTCTCGGCGGTCGAGGACACGGTGATCGACCTCAAGAGCTTCCATGCGCTCGTGGGCGCGCAGGGCCGCGTGAGCTTCGGCTCGGCCGATCTGCTGGGCGAGGTGCTGGGCGTCGCGCCGGGATCCGTGACCCCCTTCGCGGCGTTGAACGATCGCGACGGCCGGGTTCGCGTGGTGCTCGATGCGCGGCTGCTCGCGCATGAGCGCATCAACGTGCATCCTCTGGTGAACGACATGACGACCGGCGTGAGCCGGGAGGGGCTTCTGGCCTTTTTCGCCGCGACGGGCCATGAACCGCTGGTGCTCGATCTGCATGCGCCGGAATCCCGGTCCTCGGTTGCCGAGGCCGCCCGCACATCCCATCTTTAGAGGCGGCGGAGCTTCCGCCGCCCGACGCGACGGCCGCCGAGCCGTGAGGAGACCGATCCGATGTCCTTCAGCGACAATTTCATGACCGCGAGCGTCAAACCCGCCGCCGCCGCTCCCGCCGCGGGCGGCGCGGATGCGGGCCTCGTCAAGGACACGACCACGCAGGGCTTCCGCGACGACGTGATCGCCGAGTCGATGAAGCAGCCGGTGCTCGTCGATTTCTGGGCGCCGTGGTGCGGCCCCTGCAAGCAGCTCGCGCCGGTGATCGAGAAGGCGGTGAAGGCGGCGGGCGGCAAGGTGAAGCTCGTCAAGATGAACATCGACGAGCATCCGCAGATTGCGGGCCAGCTCGGCATCCAGTCCATTCCGGCGGTCATCGCCTTCCAGCGCGGGCAGCCGATCGACGGCTTCATGGGCGCGCAGGGCGAGCGCGAGATCACGGGCTTCATCGAGCGTCTCGTCGGCCCGGTCGGTCCCGGGCCGGTCGCGGAACTGCTCGAAGGGGCCAAGGCGCTCGCCGAACAGGGCGATGCGGCGGGCGCGGCGGAGCTTTACGCCGCCGTCCTCGCGCAGGAGCCCGAAAACGTCGACGCGCTCGGCGCGATGGCGAAGCTGCATGTCGACATCGGCGATCTCGAAGGGGCGGAGCGCTTCCTCGCCCTTGCGCCGGCGGGGTCGGAAGGCAAGCCCGCGATCGCCGGCGCGCGCGCCGCGCTGGAACTCGCCAAACAGGCCGAGTCGCTCGGCGATCTCGCCGAACTCGAAGCGAAGATCGCGGCGAACCCGGCCGATCATCGCGCCCGGTTCGATCTCGCGCAGGCGCTTGCGGCGCGCGGGGATCGGGAGCGCGCGGCCGACGAACTCGTCGAGATCATCAAGCGCGACAGGACCTGGGACGACGACGGGGCGCGCCGGCAGCTCCTCCAGTTCTTCGACGCCTGGGGCCCGATGGACGAATCGACCGTCGCGGGCCGCCGCAAGCTTTCCGCCGTTCTGTTCCGATGAGCGGGAGCCCGTCATGCCGATGAACGCGGTCTATCGGAGCCCGGCCGACCTCCCCGAGGTCCTTCCGGTGTTTCCTCTCCCGGCCGCGCTCCTGCTGCCGCGCGGGCAGATGCCGCTCAACATCTTCGAGCCGCGCTATCTCGCGATGGTCGACGATGCGCTCAAGGGCGCGCGGCTGATCGGCATGATCCAGCCCGCGATGGAGGAGGCGGGCGCGGGCCTGCAGAAGGTCGGCTGCGCGGGCCGCATCACGCAATTCTCGGAGACGGGGGACGGCCGCGTCCTCCTCACGCTCACGGGCGTGTCGCGCTTCCGCGTGGTGGAGGAATTGTCGACGGTGACGCCCTATCGGCAGTGCCGGGTCGATTTCGCCGCCCATGCGGGCGATCTCGTGGCGCGGGCGGGGGAGGCCGAGACCGACCGCGAGGGCGTGATCCGCGCGTTGCGGGCCTTCGTCGACGCCAAGAACATCGAGATGGACTGGAAGGGCGTGCATGCCGCGCCGACCGAGGCGCTGGTCAATGCGCTCGCGATGATGAGCCCCTTCGGCCCGCGGGAGAAGCAGGCGCTGTTGGAGGCGCGCGACCTCAAGGACCGCGCGGAAATGCTGATCGCCATCACCGAGATCGAACTCGCCCGCGGCGACGACGGCTCCGAAACGCCCCTGCAATGAGGACCCGGCCATGACCGACGCGACGCGGACCCCCGCCGAGGATGCGGACGCCGAAACCCGGCCGTTCGACCGGCCCACGGCGATCGACCCGAAACTGCTCGAAATCCTCGTCTGCCCGCTGACCAAGGGCCGGCTCGACTATGACCGCGCCCGCCAGGAACTGGTGAGCCGCGAAGCCCGCCTCGCCTACCCCATCCGCGACGGCATCCCGATCATGCTCCCGGAAGAGGCGAGGCCGGTGGAGTGAGGGGGGGTAGCGGTCAAGTACGGAAAGCTGCGAGCTACCGCCGCTTAACTGGGGAATGGTGGCGCAACTGTAGTTCGAAGTC
>CAYNUN010000300.1:1417-3247 GCA_964400345.1 uncultured Methylobacteriaceae bacterium | reverse complement strand
ACGGCTGCTCGAAGGGCGCCGGGCCGCCGCAGGGCGGCGCCAATGCTCCGCGGTCGCATCGCCAACCGGCCGAGGCATAGCCGCAACCCGCTAGAGCATCGTCGACGGAAGCCACAGCACGATTCCCGGAAAGATGGTGATGAGGAGGATCACGCCGAGCGCCAGCCCGACGAAGGGCGCGGCGCCGCGGAAGATCTCGTGCATCGGAATGTCGGGCGCGATCCGGGCCAGAATGTAGACGTTGAAGCCCACGGGGGGCGTGATCAACGCGATCTCCGTCAGGAAGGTCAGGACCACCCCGAACCACACCGGATCGAAGCCGAGCTGCCGAATGATCGGGAAGACGAAGGGCAGCGTCAGGAGGATCATCCCGAAGGCGTCGAGAATGCAGCCGAGAAAGAGGTAGAGCACGACGATGAGCGCGAGGATCACGTAACGGTTCGCGTCCAGAGCGCCGATCCATTCGATGACGCTCGTCGTGACCTGCGTCGCGACGAAAAAGCGGGACAGCACGCTGGCGGCGATCAGAACCGCGAAGATCATCGCCGACAGCAAGGCGGTATCGACGATCGCTCCGCCGAAGCCCCGCAGGTCGATGCGGCGCATCGCGACCGCGACGACGGCGGTGGCGGCGACACCGACCGCGGCGGCCTCGCCCGGGGTAAAGACCCCCAGATACATGCCGCCGATCACGACGCCGAAGATCACGAGGATCGGCGAGATCTTGCCGAACGAACGGTAGCGTTCGGCCGCCGAGAAGCGCGGACCGGGTGGCCCGAGCGACGGATCGATGCGGCAGCGGATCAGCACATAGGCCGAGAAGACGAAGGCGGTCATCAGTCCCGGCACGATGCCGGCGAGAAACAGCTTGCCGATCGAGGTCTCCGTCCAGAGCCCGTAGAGGACCATGAGAAGGCTCGGCGGAATCATGATCGCGATCGTCGCGGCGGAGGCCAGCGTTCCGGTCGACAGACGCATGTCGTAATTGTAGCGGCGCATCTCCGGAAGCGTGATGCGCGCCATCGTGCCGACGGCGGCCGAACTGACACCCGTCACCGCACCGAAGGCCGCGCAGGCGCCGACCGACGTCACCGCCAACCCGCCCGGCAGGCGACCGAAGAATTTGTACAGCGCTTCGAAAAGATCCTCGCCGATCCGCGCTCGGCTCACGATCTGCCCCATGAGGATGAAGAGCGGGATCGATGCGAAGAGGAACTCGCTGCCCGTGTTGAAGGCGGTCGTGTAGAACTGGGTCGCCGCCTGCTCCAAGCCGAAAAGATAGCTCATGCCGCAGAAGGCCACGAGCGTGGTGGCCCAGGCGATCGGGACGCCGAGGCAGATCATGACGACGAGCGTCGTGAAGGCGATGTAGCCGACGGTCGAGAAGTCCATCACCTGCTCTCCTCGGCCTTGCTGCGGCCCATCAAGGCTCCGACGATTCCCGCAAGCGACAGGAGGCAGAGAGCTCCGACCGCGGCGGCGACGGGCCAGTGCGGGATGGAGATGGTCTGGCTCGCGACCCCGGACGCGATCATTTGGGGCAGTTCCCGAAGGGCCCTGATGCCGATGATCAAGACGAAGATCATCGCCCCGGCATGTCCGAGCGCATCCACGGCACGGCGGGCGCCGCGCGGCAGTCGGTCATAGATCAGATCCATCCGGACATGGGCGTCGGCCGCCCAGGAATGCGGAAGGGTCATGAAGAAGAACAGAAGCAGGATGAGGCCCGTCGCGTCGATGACGCCGACGACGCCCCGCCCGGTGATCCACCGGAGCAGGACGTCGGCGGTCGTCAGTGCGGTCATCGCGATGAGCGCAAGCCCCGTCCCT
>CAYNUN010000300.1:0-1407 GCA_964400345.1 uncultured Methylobacteriaceae bacterium | reverse complement strand
CGAAACAAGAAGCCGTTCAGTTCGGAGAAGAAGCGCATCACGGCCTCTCGTTCTCGGGACGGGGGATCGGATCAGCGGCCGGGCATGAGCCCGGGCATGGGTTTGTCGAGAACCGCCTGCATCCGCTGGTCGAGCGACATCGCGCCGTATTTCGCCCGGAGCGCCCGCATCTCTTCGACCATGGCCCGACCTTTGCGGCCGGCGTCCTCCTGCTCCTTGACCCAGGCTTCGACGACCCCGGCATAGGCCGCGTCGACCTTCGCCCGGTCGGCATCGGAGAGTTCGATGAACTGGATGCCCTGCTTCTGCATGCCCTCGCGGGCGCGGCCCGCCTCGAGGTCGTAGTAGAGCTGGCTTTCCACCTGCGTCCACACTTGGAACCAGTGGTAGAGATAGGCCTTCACCGGTTCGGGCAGCCCGTCCCAACGCTTCGGATTGATGCAATGCTCGTTCGGGTTGGTCCAGAGATCGACCCTCGTGCGGAATTTCGCGATCTCGGTGAGCCGGAACAACGGCGCGCCCGCGTCATGCATGGGCGCGACGTCGATGACGCCGGACTGGAAGCCCGGATAGAGCTCGGAGATCTTCAGCGAGGTGGGAGCGAGGCCGAGCGAGGCGACGGCGGCGTTCGCGACCTTGCCGACGGACCAGGCGCGCTTGCCCTTCATGTCGTCGAAGGTGCGCACCGCTTCCTTGCTGAGCAGCTGTTGGGGCGGGGTGAGACCCACCCGGGCGAGATAGACGTTCCGCTTTTCGAACACGTCGCGGAGATATTTGGCATAGACCTCGTTGAATACGAGCGAACCGGTGCTCGAATCCGAGAACATCTTCGGCAACTGCACGCCGAAATGCAGGTCGAAGCCGCCGGGGTTCAGCTGGGTGTAGCAGGTGCCCATATCGGCGATTCCGGAGGCGACGGATTCGAAGCCCCCGGTCTGCGCGTCGGCCAGCGAGTTCGACCAGAACGGCTGGACGGTGATCTTGCCGTTGGTGTCGGCCTTGAGGCGCGCCCAGAGCTTTTCGTAAAGCTCGGGCGTAGCGCCAGCCTTCCCGAGGAAGGTCGAATAGCGCAGCGTGATCGGCGGGCCGTCGTAATTGAACGGCGTCGAGAGCTTCGCCTCGCCGTCGAGATATTTCTGCGCGAGAGTTTTCTGCGCGGCGGCGGGCATTGCAGCCGCAAGCAGCAGTGCGGCGGCGGCCGTGGCCGATCTCAACATGGACATGATCTTCCTCCCTTGGATGACGGCGGCGTTACATCGCCGCGCCGGTGAATTTCAGAATGCAGACGCCCCTGTTCTTGTCCGAGACGAAGACGTTGCCGCGGGCGTCCACGATCACGTCTTCGGATTGAGTGACGAGCCCGGTGGCGGGCAGCGGGCCGAGCCGCTTCTCCGGATCGGGCGGAAG
>CAYNUN010000299.1:0-3248 GCA_964400345.1 uncultured Methylobacteriaceae bacterium | reverse complement strand
CGCGCTCGGGCACCCGCAAGGAAGAGCTTCTCGTCGCCTCCGACGTGCTCAAGAAGATGTATGTCCTGCGCCGCATCCTCAACCCGATGGGCACGGTCGACGCCATCGAGTTCCTGCTCGACAAGCTGCGCCAGACCAAGACCAACGGCGACTTCTTCGATTCCATGAACACCTGAACGGCGACGCGCGGCGATGACGGACACGATCTTCGCCCCGGCCACCGCGGCGGGTCGCGCCGCCGTCGCGATCGTCCGTCTCAGCGGTCCGACCGTTCGATTCGTTCTCGAAACGATCGCCGCGCCGCTGCCGGAACCGCGCCGCGCCTCCCTCCGGCGGTTGCGGGACGAGGACGGCGCCGTGCTCGACGAGGCGCTGGTCCTCTGGTTTCCCGGCCCCGCGAGCTTCACGGGCGAGGACTCCGCCGAGCTCCACCTGCATGGCGGAAGGGCCGTCCAGGCCGCGGTCCTCGATCGTCTCGGACGCTTCCCCTCCTGCCGCTCCGCCAGCCCCGGCGAATTCACGCGCCGCGCGCTCGCGAACGGCCGCATGGACCTCTCCGAAGTCGAAGGTCTCGCCGATCTCGTCGACGCGGAGACGGAGATGCAGCGCAGACAGGCGCTGCGGCAACTCGACGGTCGCCTCTCCCATGCCGTCGCCTCCTGGCGGTCGCGCCTGCTCGACGCCTCCGCGCGTCTCGAAGCCGAACTCGACTTCGCAGACGAGGGCGATGTCGGCCCGGAGGCGCATCGCGAGGCGGCCGCGCCCATCGCCGCCGTCCTCGCCGAAATCCGCCGCGCCGAGCAGGACGCGATGCGGGGCGAGATGATCCGCTCGGGCGTCGCGATCGTGATCGCCGGCCCTCCGAATGCCGGGAAATCCACGCTGATGAACGCGCTCGTGCGCCGGGACGTGGCGATCGTCACCCCCCATGCGGGCACCACGCGCGACGCGATCGAGGTCCGGCTCGATCTCGGCGGGCTCCCGGTGACGCTGATCGACACGGCTGGCATCCGCGAGACCGAAGATGCCGTCGAGCGGATCGGCATCGCGCGCAGTCTGGATCGGGCCCGCAGCGCCGATCTCGGCCTTTGGATCACGCCCGTCGGTGCCGTTCCGGCGGACCCGCCGCCGGGGCCCGAATGGATTCGGATCCGTTCCAAATCGGATCTCGACCCTCACTTGCGTTCGGATTCCTCGGAGATCGCCCTATCCGCCGCGACCGGAGCGGGCTTGGAACCGCTCCTGCAGCATCTCCGCGACCGCTGCATGGCGCTCGTGACGGGCGGCGAGGCCGATCCCGTGGCCGTGCGCGCGCGACATCGCGAGGCGCTGGCCAAGGGCGGCGATTCGCTGGACGCGGCGCTGCGGCTCCTCGACCGCGACGGTCCGGTGGAACTCGTCGCCGAAGAACTCCGGCGGTCTCTTCAGGCCTTGGCGGAGCTGGTCGGGGTCGTCCGGGTCGACGACATGCTCGACCGCCTCTTTGCCGGTTTCTGCATCGGGAAATGATCGTTCGAGCGACGTGATTCACGTGAAACAGGCGAAGCGGTCGGGTTTCGCCCGGCATTGTTTCACGTGAAACGCTTTGACGCCCGACACCGCCTCGCGGTAGACAGCCCCCATGAACGCGTTCGATTTCATGAGTGATGTCGTCGTCGTCGGCGGCGGGCATGCGGGCACCGAAGCCGCCGCCGCCGCCGCGCGCATGGGCGCGGCCGTCATTCTCGTCACCCACCGGTTCGACACGGTCGGCGCCATGTCCTGCAACCCGGCCATCGGCGGTTTGGGCAAGGGCCATCTCGTCCGCGAGATCGACGCGTTGGACGGCGTGATGGCGCTCGCCGCCGATCGCGGCGGCATTCAGTTCAAGGTGCTGAACCGCCGGAAGGGCCCCGCCGTGCGCGGACCGCGCGCCCAGGCCGACCGCAAACTCTACGGCGCGGCCGTTCGCGACATCCTCGCGAAGACCCGGGGCCTCCGCGTCGTGGAGGGCGAAGCCGCCGACGTCCTGATCGAGCGCGGATCGGTCACGGGCGTGGAACTGTCGGACGGCCGGCGTATCGCGACCCGCGCGGTCGTGATCACCACCGGAACCTTCTTGAACGGCATGATCCATATCGGCCCCGTCCGGACGCCCGCGGGCCGTGTCGGCGAGGCGCCCTCCCGGGCCCTGTCGGAGACGCTGACGCGCCTCGGTCTGTCGAAGGGCCGGCTCAAGACCGGAACGCCCGCGCGGCTCGACGGGCGGACCATCGATTGGGACGGGCTCGACAAGCAGGTGGGCGACGATCCGCCCGAACCCTTCTCCGCGCTCACGTCGGCCATCACGAATCCGCAGATCGCCTGCGGCGTGACGACGACGACCGCCGAGACGCATGAGATCATCCGCGCCAATATGCATCTTGCCCCCGTCTACAGCGGGGCGATCTCCGGCCGCGGGCCGCGCTATTGCCCGTCGAAGACAAGGTGGTCCGTT
Organism: uncultured Methylobacteriaceae bacterium; assembly: GCA_964400345.1. Lineage (GTDB taxonomy): Bacteria > Pseudomonadota > Alphaproteobacteria > Rhizobiales > Beijerinckiaceae > JAIXZO01. Next base: position 772 of record CAYNUN010000299.1, on the reverse strand, counting down.
TCGCCGATCGCGAGCGCCACCAGATCTTTCTCGAGCCGGAAGGCCTCGACGACGACACCGTCTATCCGAACGGCGTTTCCACCGCCCTTCCGGAAGAGGTGCAGCACGCCTTTCTGCGCAGCATCCCGGGCCTCGAGAAGGTCGCCGTCCTGCGGCCCGGCTATGCCATCGAATACGACTATGTCGATCCGCGCGGTCTCGAAGCGACGTTGGAGGTGAAGACCTGTCGCGGCGTCTTCCTCGCGGGCCAGATCAACGGCACCACGGGCTATGAGGAGGCGGCGGGTCAGGGTCTCGTCGCGGGCCTCAACGCCGCAAGACGGGCGGGCGGTCTCGACGGCGTCGTCTTCGATCGCGCCGAAGCCTATCTCGGCGTCATGATCGACGATCTCGTCACGCATGGCGTGACCGAGCCCTATCGCATGTTCACCTCGCGCTCCGAATATCGCCTCTCCCTGCGCTCCGACAATGCGGACGAGCGGTTGACGGGGAAGGGCGAGGCCCTGGGTTGCGTCGGCAGCGCGCGTGCCGCCGCCTTCCGTGCGCGGCAGAGCGAGATCGAGCGCATGCGCGGGTTGCTGCGCGGTCTGGCCGTCACGCCCAGCGAGGCCGCCAAGGCCGGGCTTCGCCTCAATCGCGACGGCGTCCGCCGCTCCGCCTTCGACCTCCTCTCCTATCCCGACATCGCCTTCGCCGATCTCGCCCGCCTCTGGCCCGAATTGTCCGGTCTCGATCCGGCGTTGGTCGACCGCGTCGAGACCGATGCGCGCTA
>CAYNUN010000298.1:0-3257 GCA_964400345.1 uncultured Methylobacteriaceae bacterium | reverse complement strand
CGGGCTGATCATGCTCGCGGGCATCTTCTACGGGGCGCAATACGGCGGCTCGACCACGGCGATCCTCGTCAATCTGCCCGGCGAAAGCTCCTCGGTCGTCACCTGTCTCGACGGTCACCAGATGGCGCGGAAGGGGCGGGCGGGTTCGGCGCTCGCCATCGCGGCGCTCGGCTCCTTCTTCGCGGGGACGGTGGCGACGGCGCTCATCGCGCTCGCCGCCCCGCCGCTCGCCAAGCTCGGCCAGAGCTTCGGCGCGCCGGAGTATTTCTCGCTGATGCTGTTCGGCCTGATCGCGGCGGTGGCGCTCGCCAGCGGCTCGATCGCCAAGGCGATCGCGATGATCTTCCTCGGATTGCTCCTCGGCCTCGTGGGGACCGACGCGAATACGGGGTCGCAGCGCTACACGTTCGGCATCGCGGCGCTGTCGGACGGCATCGGCTTCGTGCCGCTCGCCATCGGGCTGTTCGGCATCTCGGAAATCATCGCCAATCTCGCGCGGGGCGAGGAATCGCGCTCGGTGCTCGACCAGAAGATCGACAAGCTCTGGCCGAACAAGGAGGAATTCCGGCGGTCGCGTCCCGCGGTGTTCCGCGGCACGGCCATCGGCTCGATCCTCGGCGTGCTGCCCGGCGGCGGCGCGATCCTGAGTTCCTTCGCGAGCTATATGGTGGAGAAGAAGCTCTCGAAGACGCCCGAGGAATTCGGCCGCGGCGCGGTCGAGGGCGTCGCGGGGCCCGAGGCCGCCAACAATGCCGGCGCGCAGACTTCCTTCATCCCGACGCTGACGCTCGGCATTCCCGGCAATGCGGTGATGGCGCTGATGATCGGCGCGATGACGATCCACGGCATCCAGCCCGGCCCGCTGGTGATGAAGGAGAAGCCCGACCTGTTCTGGGGCCTCGTCGTCAGCATGTGGATCGGCAATCTGATGCTGCTCGTCATCAACCTGCCGCTGATCGGCATGTGGGTGAAGCTCCTGCGCGTACCCTACCGCTATCTCTATCTGGCGGTGCTCGTGTTCTGCGGCATCGGCGTCTATGCGGTCGGCAATTCCGCCTTCGACGTGCTGCTCGCGGCGCTGTTCGGGGTGGTGGGCTTCGTGTTCATCCGGCTGCGCTGCGAGGCGGCGCCGCTGTTGCTCGGCTTCATCCTCGGCCCGATGATGGAGGAGAATCTGCGCCGCGCGATGCTGATCGGCGGCGGCGATCCGATGATCTTCGTGAACCGGCCGATCAGCTTCGGTCTGCTCATCGCCACGGCGCTGCTGATCGGCGTCCTGCTTCTGCCCGCGGCCCGCAAGGGGCGCGACCAAGCCTTCCAAGAAGAAGCCTGAGACGAGGAAGACACGACATGACCGAAGCGAAGCCCTCCTTGGGTGCGGTGCTGCGCCCCGACGAGATCCGTCCCGCCGATCGGGGCGGCGGTGCGCGCACGATCCCGCTGGTGACGCCGGGCCTCGGGGCGAAGAGCCTCATCAACGGCATCACGATCTTCGCGCCCGGCGCGGCGATCCCGTTCCACACGCATAATTGCGAGGAGAGCGTGATGGTGCTCGAAGGCGACGCGATCGCGGTGCTCGGCGGCGTCGAGCATCGGCTGAAGGCGGGCGACACGACCTGGATCCCCGCCGACGTGCCGCATCGCTTCGTCAACGCCTCCGCCGACAAGGAGATGCGGATCTTCTGGACCTATGCCGACGTGGCGGCGACGCGCACGCTGGTCGAGACGGGCGAGACGCGCTTCGTCTCCGCCGAACACGCCAAGCGCCTCTGAGCCGGAGAAAGACGCCATGACAGCCGCCGCCCGGAGCGAAAACATCGGCCCCGTTCGGGCCGAGTTCATCAGGACGCTGATCCGCAACGCCTTCCTCAAGGTCGGCATGCCCGACGCCGACGCCGACAAGGTCGCGCGGCTGATGACCGAGGCCGATCTCTCCGGCGCGGATGCGCACGGCGTGTTCCGGCTTCCGCAATACGTCAACCGCATCCGTCAGGGCGGCATGAATCCGCAGGCGCGGATCATGGTGGAGCGGACCGCGCCCGCGACCGCGCTGGTGCACGGCGACAACGGCATGGGCCATCTGGTGATGTCCAAGGCCGCCGAAACCGCGATCGAACTCGCGAAGGAGACGGGCGTGGCCTGGGTCGGCGCGCGGCGTTCGAACCATGCCGGCCCGGCGGCGCTCTATGCGGCGATGCCCGTCGAACACGGCATGGTCGGCATCTATTCGGCCGTGGCGAGTTCCAACCATATGGCGGTGTGGGGCGGGGTCGAGGCGCTGCTCGGCACCAATCCCATCGCTTTCGGCATTCCGGCGGGCGAAGAGCCCCCGATCGTGCTCGACATCGCGACGACGGTCGTCTCCTACGGCACGATCAAGAACCATGCGCTGCAGGGCAAGGATCTCCAGCCCGGCTGGATGGTGAGCAAGAAGGACGGCTCCCCGCTCACCGATTCCGCGCGGTCGGGCGAGGGAATCCTCCTGCCCATCGGCGGCTACAAGGGCAGCGGCCTCGCGCTGGTGCTGGGCCTGCTCGCGGGCACGATGAACGGCGCGGCCTTCGGCCGGGAGGTCGTCGACTTCAACGCCGACGCGACCACCGAAACCAATACGGGGCATTTCGTGGTCGCGGTCGATCCGAGCCGTTTCGGACCGCTCGACTCCTTCAAGGCGGAGGTCGACCGCCATATCCGCGAAATGCGCGCCTCCGAGCCCATGCCCGGGGTGGAGCGCGTCCGCCTGCCCGGCGAGGAACGTGCGCGGCGCATCGCGGAACGCAGCGCCAAGGGCGTGCCGCTCTCCGCCGAACTGATCAAGAAACTCGACGCGCTCGCCGACGATCTCGGCGTTCCGCGTCTCGAACGCTGAAAGAGGTTCGCCCGATGATTCTGGAAATCGCTCAGATCGACGTGAAGCCCGGCTCGGAGGCCGCCTTCGAAGCGGCCGTGACGCAGGCGGTGCCGCTGTTCAAGGCGTCGGAGGGTTGCATCTCGATGGAGCTGCAGCGCTCGCACGAGAAGCCGCAGCGTTATCGGCTGATGGTGCAGTGGCGCACGCTCGAGGACCACACGGTCAAGTTCCGCGGCTCTGACGCCTTTACGCAATGGCGCGCGCTGGTCGGCCCCCATTTCGCCTCGCCGCCCGAGGTCGAGCATACGAGCGTGGCGGTGAAGGGGTTCTGAGTGCCGGAGGCGGTAGGCAGTAGGCAGTAGGCAGTAGGCAGTAGGCAGTAGGCAGTAGGCAGTAGGCAGTAGGC
>CAYNUN010000297.1:0-3271 GCA_964400345.1 uncultured Methylobacteriaceae bacterium | reverse complement strand
TGCCGAAATCGAAATAAGTGAAGTCGAGCCGCGCAATCAATTTGTCGGTAATTGCGTAGTCGACACCTGCACCCAAAGCCAATCCGACATAATCGACCGATTTCGAAGACCACAAATCTATCTCTATGTTGTCCGATACCGACCGATAGTAGTATTGTTCACCGAATTTGATTGTTGTGTAGCCGATACCTGCCGTACCGAAAACGAGGATACGATCGAACGCGTATCCCAATCTCAAGCGGGTGGATCCGAGGTGGTTCTGCTTGAGGCTGAATACGCTCTGCTCGAGTTCGTTTCCATCGTTCAAGAAGACCGTCGTTGTACTTGTTCTGATGTCCGGAATACCGAAATCCGTCTCCAAGCCCACCACGATCTTCGAGAACACGAAATTATATCCGATATACGCGCCCCCGATGAATCCGGCGGTATCGGAGAACGCCTTCTCGCCTCTGTACGTGACATCCCTGCCCGTCGGCTCGGCTTCGAAGGCGGCACCGGCGAAGACCCCGGCGTAAGCGCCGCTCCAGTCGAAGGTCCTCGCGGTCGGCGAGGCGGGAACGGTCGAAGCGCCTTTGCGTGATGAGAGATCGGCTCCGATCGCGGAGCCCGCAACGCCGAATGCGAACATTAGGGTCAAAGCCGCAAGTTTTTTCATCAAAATCTCCATGAAGCGTCGTCGTACTGAGTGATATAAAAAAATCGGACATTCGAATTCAATATAGCCTATATATAAAGTTGTATTAGTTGCGCTTATGCATCATATTATAGAGATTGTATATAACATAATGCACGATCGAAGATTTTATATTTCAATTTTAGGTAGTAAAAAAATGCGACACAACACATGCGGGTTCGACATGCGGGGCTCCCGGTGCGGACGAATGCCGCCCGTGCGTTAAGCCTTCGGCAACCCTGTTCGTGTCCTCTTCCGCCCATGGTCGTGAAGCGTCGTCTCAGCCGATTCCTGCTCCCGCTCTGCCTTTATGTCGGGGCCGGAGCCCTGTCGGCTTATTTCATCCATCACGCGCACAGCGGAAACCGCGGCAAGGACACCAAGGAAGCGCTCGCCGCTCAGGTCGTCCGGCTCGAGAAGGATCTCGCCGGTCTCAAGACCGAGCGCGTCGAATGGGAGCGCCGCGTCGCACTGTTCCGGGCGGAGCATATCGACAGGGACCTCCTCGAAGAGCGGGCCCGGACCGTGCTCGGACGCGTGCATCGGAACGATGTCGTGATCATGGGTCAATGACGGTCGTCCGGCACAGAAAGTGCATTACGCAACGTAATACATTTTTTCGTAGCGGAGCCGCTCCAAAATGAACCAAAAACTTGTTCATTTTAAATTATCGATATAATACAGGCACTTAGTGTTCACAAAAAACTTCTTCTGAGCCTTTTCTCCCTCTCGCCAGAATGCGGGGCGTCGGATAGTCTCGCTTTCGACGAAGGTCTATGACCGAGGGAGGTCCGAATGGCATTTGCCGCGCGCAAAGGCGCGAGCGCGTCCAAGGCCGCAGCCGCGAAATCGAAGTCCAACGGCCCCGCCGCGTTCTCGCGGGAGGAGGATCTTCTCGCTTATCGCGAGATGCTCCTGATCCGTCGCTTCGAGGAGAAGGCGGGCCAGATGTACGGGATGGGCCTCATCGGGGGCTTCTGTCATCTCTATATCGGGCAGGAAGCCGTCGTGATCGGGATGCAGATGGCGTCCAAGGATGGCGACGCCGTCATCACGGGCTATCGCGACCACGGCCATATGCTCGCCTGCGGCATGGATCCCAAGGGCGTCATGGCCGAATTGACGGGCCGTCGTGGCGGTCTGTCGAAGGGCAAGGGCGGCTCGATGCACATGTTCAGCGTCGAGAAGCACTTCTACGGCGGTCACGGCATCGTCGGCGCGCAGGTCGCGCTGGGCACGGGCCTCGCCTTCGCCCATGCCTATCGCGGCAACGACAACGTCTCGCTCACTTATTTCGGCGACGGCGCGGCCAATCAGGGCCAGGTCTATGAGAGCTTCAACATGGCGGAGCTCTGGAAGCTCCCCGTGGTCTACATCATCGAGAACAACCGCTACGCGATGGGCACGTCGGTGAACCGCGCTTCGGCGCAGACCGACTTCTCCAAGCGCGGCCTCTCCTTCAACATCCCCGGCGAGCAGGTCGACGGGATGGACGTGCGGGCCGTCAAGGCGGCGGCGGAGCGCGCGATCGCCTGGTGCCGCGCGGGCAAGGGCCCCTACATCCTCGAGATGCAGACCTACCGCTATCGCGGCCATTCCATGTCCGATCCGGCGAAGTATCGCTCCAAGGACGAAGTGCAGAAGATGCGCGAGGAGAAGGACCCGATCGAGCAGGTCCGGCGTCGTCTGACCGAGGAATGGAAGGCGACCGAGGACGAACTCAAGGCGATCGACGCGAAGGTGCGCGACATCGTCAACGAGTCGGCCGAATTCGCGACCAACGATCCCGAGCCGGATCCGTCCGAGCTCTGGACCGACATTCTCCGCTGAACCCCTTTCATCGCACGGCCCCGGCGCTTGCGGCGCGGGGCCTCCTCCACGGAGTTCGACCGCGATGCCGATCGACGTATTGATGCCCGCGCTCTCCCCCACGAGGGAGAAGGGCAACCTCGCCAAATGGCTCAAGGGCGAGGGCGACAGGATCAAGCCCGGCGACGTGATCGCCGAAATCGAGACCGACAAGGCGACCATGGAAGTGGAAGCCGTCGACGAGGGCGTTCTCGCCAAGATCCTCGTGCCCGCGGGCACGAACGACGTGGCGGTGAACCAGAAGATCGCGGTGATCGCGGCCGACGGCGAGGACGCTTCGGCGGTCGGCGCGTCGGGCGGTGCCGCCGGCCCCGGCACGGCCGACGCCTCGCCGGTCGCGGCGGCTCCGAAAGCGGAAGCCGCGCCCGTCGCCGCGCCCGCGGTCCATGCGGCTCCGGCCGCCGCGGCCTATGACGCTTCGGGCGAGATCCCGGCGGGCGCCGAGATGGTCACCATGACCATGCGCGAAGCGCTGCGCGACGCGATGGCGGCCGAGATGCGCCGCGACGGCGACGTCTTCGTCATGGGCGAGGAAGTCGCCGAATATCAGGGCGCCTACAAGGTCACGCAGGGGCTGTTGCAGGAGTTCGGGGCGAAGCGCGTCATCGATACGCCGATCACGGAGCACGGCTTCGCGGGCATCGGCGTCGGCGCGGCGCTGACCGGGCTGAAGCCGATCGTCGAATTCATGACGTTCAACTTCGCCATGCAGGCGATCGACCACATCAT
>CAYNUN010000296.1:0-3278 GCA_964400345.1 uncultured Methylobacteriaceae bacterium | reverse complement strand
TTCACGCGACCGGAACGGACGATCCCCGTCCGGACGCGACCTGAACGGCCGATCGCCGTCTTCGCGCGGCCTGAAAGAGCGTTCGCCCTCTTCGCGGCGCGGGCGGCGTGCCTCGCGGATTTCCTCCACGGGGTCGGACTTCACGCGCTCGACGAGCACCTTGCGGCCCGTCGTGCTCTCGATGCGGCCCGCACGTTCATGCTCGCGCTCGCCGCTTTCGCTGCGGGCGGCCTTCGCGTCGGCGCCGCGGCGCGGCACGCGCGCCTTCGCGGTGCGCGGCGCGTCCGGGTCCTCGTCGGCCCGCCAGATCGAGCGCAGCGGCTCGGTCGGGGCGCGGCGCTTCGGACGCGGCTTTTCCTCCGCCGGGGCCTCTTCCTCGCGGTCGTCGTCGCGGCCGCGGAAGCCGCGGTCGTCGCGGTCGCCGAAGGCGCGGCGCGGGGGCGCGTCGCCGTCGTCGCGGTCCTTGCGGCCCAGATATTCGCGCTTCTTCGGGTGGAAGTCCTCGTCCTCATAGACGAAGACGGGCGCTTCGAAGTCGCAGCGCGCTTCTTCGGCGAGATTGTCGCCGAGCTGGTCCTTGAGGATCGCCGTGCGCACCTCTTCGACCGCGCCTTCCGGCAGGTCGCCGAGCTGGAACGGCCCGAAGGAGACGCGGATCAGTCGGTTCACCTGCAGGCCGAGATGTTCGAGGACGCGCTTGACCTCGCGGTTCTTGCCCTCGCGCAGGCCCAGCGTCAGCCAGACATTGTCGCCCTGCTCGCGCTCGATCTCCGCTTCGATCGGCCCGTAATGCATGTCGTCGACGGTGATCCCCTCGCGCAGCGCGTCGAGGTCGGCCTGCGTGATCTCGCCGTAGGCCCGCACGCGGTAGCGGCGGAGCCAGCCCGTCTGCGGCAGCGAGACGATGCGGGCGAGGCCGCCGTCGTTGGTCAGCAGCAGCAGGCCTTCGGTGTTGATGTCGAGCCGTCCGATGGTGACGACGCGCGGCAGGCCCGGCGGCAGCGAGCTGAACACCGTCGCCCGGCCTTCCGGATCCCAAGCGGTCGTCACGAGCCCGCGGGGCTTGTGATAGAGGAAGAGGCGCGTGCGCTCCTTGGTCGGGATGGGCTTGCCGTCGACCGTCACCGCGTCCCGTTCGGTCACGTCGAGCGCCGGGCTCTTCAGCACTTCGCCGTTCACGGCGACGCGGCCCTCCTCGATCCAGACCTCCGCGTCGCGCCGCGAGCAGAGGCCCGCCCGCGCGATCACCTTGGCGATGCGGTCGGAGAAGGTCTTGCGGATCTTCGGACCCTTTTCACGACGATCCGGCCCCGCTCCGCGGCCGCGATCCTCGAAACGCGGCCTGAACGGGCGATCCCCGCCGTCGCGCGACCGGAACGGACGATCGCCGTCCGGCCTCGGCCGGAACGGTCTGTCCCCGCCTTCCGAGCGCGCGCGGAACGGACGATCCCCGTCCTCGCGGCGCGGGCGATCCCCGCCCTCGGAGCGTGCCCGGAACGGCCGATCGCCGTCCGGCCGCGGCCTGAACGGTCGGTCGCCGCCGCCTTCACGCGACCGGAACGGCCGGTCGCCGTCGGTGCGCGGGCGCGCCGGGCGGTCGTCGTCGGAGCGGGCGCGGAAGGGGCGGTCGCCGTCGTCTCGACGGGGACGGGCCGCACGGTCGTCGCCTTCGCGTGAGCGGAAGGGGCGATCCGAGGGGCGGCGGGAGTCGTCACGCGGCGGGCGGCCTCGGCCTCCGCCGCGATTTTTGCTGTCGTCTGTCATCGAGCGCTGATAGCAGAGAGCGAGACCCGTTGCGAGTGCGCACCGTCCGAAAAATGCAGTCCGACCGAGCCTTTGCGCCCATGGCCTCCCCTTTGGATCTCGCCTTCGACGCCGCGCGTCGCGCCGCGGAGCGCGGGGAAGTGCCCGTCGGCGCCGTGGTGGTGCGCGACGGGGTCGTGCTCGCCGAGGCCGGAAACCGCACGCTGGAGGACGCCGATCCCACCGCCCATGCCGAAATCCTCGCCATCCGCGCCGCCTGCCGCGCGGTCGGGTCCGAGCGTCTGATCGGCTGCGATCTCTACGTCACGCTCGAACCCTGCGCGATGTGCGCGGCTGCGATGTCCTTCGCCCGCATCCGCCGTCTCTATTTCGCGGCGCCCGATCCCAAGGGCGGGGCGGTCGAGCATGGCCCGCGCTTCTTCGCGCAGCCGACCTGCCATCACGCGCCCGAGGTCTATGGCGGCCTCCGCGAGACCGAGGCCGCCGCCATGCTCAAGGCGTTTTTCGCCGCGCGGCGCTGACGCGCGCGGGTTTCGGCGGCTCGAACAGCGCGGCGAGCCCGCGCTTCACCGCGTCCCGGCACGGCTCCGCCGCGGCCAGGATCGCCTTCGCCTTCAGGAAATCGAGCACCCGATAATGCTCCACCTCCGGGCGGATCAGCAGGTCGGGCGTCCGCACCGCGAGCTTCTCGTTGACGATCGCCGCCTGCATGATCTGCGTCGCGCCGATCATCGCCTCGAAGGGTTCCGGCCGCTGGCTCGTATCGCCCGCAGGGCCTCCCGCCACGTCGACCGCCACGATGTATTGCGCCCGGTTCGCGAGCCGGTCGAAGGGCAGGGGGTTCACCACCCCGCCGTCGATCAGGTGCCGTCCGCCGATGGTCACGGGCCGCACCAGTCCCGGCACGGCCATGGAGGCCGCCACCGCCGACACCAGCGGTCCCGAGTCGATCGCCGTCTCGCTGCGCCCGTAGAAGTCGGTCGCGATCGCGATGAAGGGGATCGCGAGATCCTCGAACAGGTCCGGCACTTCCTCCGGCCAGAACAGGTCGAGCACCTTCTCCCCGTCCACCAGCACCGGATTGGCGAAGCCCTTCACGAACAGATCGGTGATCTTGCCGACGCGGGCTTCGAGCAGTTGCGAGAGCACGCGCGCCGGGTCGCGGAACCGGTCGAGCATGTGCTTGCGCAACGCCTTGGCGGGGATGCCCGCCGCATAGGCCGCCCCGACGATGGCTCCGATGGAGGTGCCGGCGATCGCGGTCGGCCTGATGCCGAGTTCGTCGAACGCCTCCAGCACCACGAGATGCGAAATCCCCCGCGCCCCTCCGCCCCCGAGGGCGAGCGCGACGGACGGATCGGACGAGGGCTTGGGCGCGGTCATGCGGAGCAGACTAGCAAGGATCGCGCGGCATGGGGATGACGGGATGAAGCGGGTCGGCGGGAGGCGGCAGGTGGCGGTAGGCGGTAGGCGGCAGGCGGCAGGTGGTGGGCAGGAGCGGTAGAACCACCGCC
>CAYNUN010000295.1:0-3300 GCA_964400345.1 uncultured Methylobacteriaceae bacterium | reverse complement strand
TCGATGTTCATGGAGCCGGACGAAGCCGCGCTGCGGGCTTCGCTCGCCCTCGGCGCGCCCGTCGTCGAACTCCATACCGGCACCTATTGCGATGCGGTCGCGCACGGCGCCGCGGCGAAGGCCACGGCCGAGTTCGAGCGCATCCGCTCCGCCGCGCGGATCGGGACGGGTCTCGGTCTCGAGGTTCATGCAGGTCACGGCATCGATTTCGCCACCGGCGAGGCGCTGGCCGCGATTCCCGAGATCGTCGAGTTCAATATCGGGCATTTCCTCATGGGCGAGGCGATGTTCGTCGGTCTCGCAGAAGCGGTCCGCCTGATGCGGGGAGCGCTCGCCGCGGGCCGCGCGCGGGCCAGATGATCATCGGGATCGGCTCGGATCTCTGCGACGTCCGCCGGATCGAGAAGACGATCGAGCGGTTCGGGGAGCGTTTCCTCGAACGCGTCTTCACCCCGGTCGAACGGGCCAAAGCGGAGCGCCGCGCCCAACGCGTCGCCACCTATGCCAAGCGTTTCGCGGCCAAGGAGGCCTGCGCGAAGGCGTTGGGCACGGGCTTCGATCGCGGCGTCTTCATGCGCGACATGGGCGTGGTCAACATGCGGTCCGGCGCCCCCACGATGGCGCTGACGGGCGGCGCGAAGGCGCGGCTCGATGCGATCACGCCGCCGGGCCATGAAGCTGTGATCCATCTGACGCTCACCGACGAACTCCCGACTGCGCTCGCCTTCGTGGTGATCGAGGCTCGTCCTCTCGCGTGACGCGTTGCCGGGACCCGTCCGGGGTTCTATACCGACCGCGCCGGCGTTCTTCCGGCTTCAAGAAGGACCAGCGATGAGCCGCGCCTCCAGCGACGCCCAAGAGAACGGTTTTCTCGAGAACGTGAAGGTCGTGATCCAAGCGCTCCTGATCGCGCTGGTCGTGCGGACGTTCTTCTTCCAACCCTTCAACATTCCGTCGGGCTCGCTGATCCCGACGCTGCTGATCGGCGATTATCTCTTCGTGTCGAAATACGCCTACGGCTATTCGCGGCACTCATTCCCGTTCAGCATCGTGCCGTTCGAAGGGCGCGTCTGGGCATCGGAGCCCAAGCGCGGGGACATCGCGGTCTTCAAGCTGCCGCGCGACGACAAGACGGACTACATCAAGCGCGTGATCGGCCTTCCCGGCGACCGGATCCGCATCACCAACGGGACGCTCGTCATCAACGACGTTCCCGTGCGCAAGGAGCGGCTGCAGAGCTTCGAAGTGTCCGCGGGCGCGGGGTATCGCGACCGGGCAACCTATTTCCGCGAGACGCTGCCCAACGGCGTCAGCTACGTGATCCAGGAATTCGAGACCTTCGGCAACAAGCTCGGCCGCAATACCGAACTGTATCAGGTTCCGCCCGGGCATTACTTCATGGTCGGGGACAATCGGGACAATTCGCTCGACAGCCGGGACATGTCCTCCCAAGGCGTGGGCTACGTGCCCTTGGAGAATTTCGTAGGACGCGCGGAAGTGATCTTCTTCTCCATCGAGGAGGGCTACAGCCCCGTGCAGGTCTGGCACTGGCCGTCCGCCGTCCGATGGGACCGCATCTTCTCGACGGTCCGCTGAGGATGGCGAAGAAGCACGACCTCGCGGATCTCGAAACGACGCTGGGGCACGTCTTCCGGAACCGCGCTCTCCTCGAACAGGCCCTCACCCATGTGAGTCTGCATGCGGGGCAGGGCGCGCATTATCAGCGTCTCGAATTTCTCGGCGATCGGGTGCTGGGTCTCGTGGTGGCGGAGATGCTGCATGAGGCGTTTCCCGATGCGACGGAGGGCGATCTCTCCCGTCGGCTCGCGCATCTCGTGCGTCGCGAGACCTGCGCGGAGGTCGCCGCGGAATGGGGCGTCGCGCCGTTCATCCGTCTCGGTTCGGGCGAGAAGCGCAGCGGCCTGCGCAACAAGGACCCGATCCTCGCCGACGTCTGCGAATCCCTGATCGCGGCCGTGCATCTCGATGCGGGTTTCGATGCGGCGCGCGATCTCGTGCTGCGCTGCTTCGGGCCGAAGATGTCGGAGCCCGGTCGCGAGGAGCGCGATCCGAAATCGCGCCTTCAGGAATGGGCGCTCGCGCGCGGCCTGCCCGTGCCGAGCTATGAGGAAAAGGCGCGGTCGGGCCCCGACCATGCGCCGATCTTCCTTATCGCCGTGGCGGTGCAGGGTTTCGAACCGTCGGAGGCCGAAGGGCCCTCCAAACGCGTGGCCGAACGCATGGCCGCCGAGACCTTCCTTGCCCGCGAGGGCGTGACCGGAAACGGGAAATGACCGAAGAACAGGACGATCACGGCCCGACGCGGTGCGGCTATGTCGCGCTCATCGGCGCGCCCAATGCGGGCAAATCGACGCTCGTCAATCAATTGGTCGGGGCCAAGGTCTCGATCGTCTCGCGCAAGGTGCAGACGACGCGCGCGCAGATGCGCGGCATCGCGATGCAGGGCCGGGCGCAGATCGTGCTCGTGGACACGCCCGGCATCTTCGCGCCCAAGCGCCGGCTGGAACGCGCGATGGTGACGAACGCCTGGGGCGGCGCGGGCGACGCGGATCTCGTCGCGCTCCTCGTCGACGTGAAGCGGTGGCCCGACGACGAGACGCAGGCGATCATCGCCCGTCTCGGGGAGCTGAAGAAGAAGAAGCTTCTCGTGCTCAACAAGGTCGATCTCATCGAGCGCTCGAAGCTTCTCGACATCGCGAAGACGATCAACGACGCGCATCCGTTCGAAGAGACCTTCATGGTCTCCGCCCTGACGGGAAGCGGCGTGGCGAAGCTGCGCGAAAAGCTCGCCGCGATGATGCCCTTCGGCCCCTGGCTCTATCCGGAGGACGAGGTGTCCGATGCGCCGCTGCGTCATCTGGCGGCCGAAATCACCCGCGAAAAGCTCTTCGAACGCCTTCATGACGAGCTGCCCTATCGCTCGACGGTGGAGACCGAAGACTGGAAGACGCTCAAGGACGGCTCGGCCCGGATCGAGCAGACGATCTATGTCGAGCGCGACAACCAGCGCATGATCGTGCTGGGCGAGAAGGGCCGCACCATCAAGTCCATCGGAGAGGCCGCACGCAAGGAGATCGCCGACGCCGCGGGCACGAAGGTGCATCTGTTCCTTTTCGTGAAGGTCCGCGAGAATTGGGCCGACGATCCGGAGCGTTACCGCGGCATGGGCCTCGATTTCCCGAAGGAGTGAGGGGCGCCCGTCATGGTCGTGCAGCTCCCTTCCTTCCCTTCTCCCCTTGCGGGAGAAGGTGGACCGCCGCAGGCGGGCCGGATGAGGGG
>CAYNUN010000294.1:0-3304 GCA_964400345.1 uncultured Methylobacteriaceae bacterium | reverse complement strand
CACGACGTTTTCGTGCCGCGCTGCGAACCGATGGTTCGCGACGCCCGGCTCGCGCCGGGTTCCTCACCATGATGGAGGGCACGGAACCCTCACCCCTCCAGCTCTTCCCGCAGCATTTCCAAGGTGAGCCACTCTTCCTCGGTGGCGGCGAGATCGTCCTGCGCCTTGGCGAGAAGCGCCGTCGCCTTTTCAAAGCGGGCGGCGTCGCGTGCGTAAAGGCCCGGGTCGTCGAGGACCGCCTGCAGCTTCGCGATGTCGCGGTTCAGCGCATCCATGCGGGCGGGCAGCGTTTCGAGCGCGTGCTTCTCCTTGAAGGTCAGCTTGCGCTTGCCCGCGTCGCTCCCGGCGGTCGCCGGTTTCGGAGAGGCGTCGCGGCCGGGTTCGGGCTTTTCGAGCCGGCGTGCGCCGACGCCCTCGCCGCGCTGGGCCACCATGTCCGAATAACCGCCGCCGTATTCCGTCCAGCGGCCGTCGCCTTCGGCCATCAGCACCGCGGTGCAGCAGCGGTCGAGGAAGTCCCGGTCATGGCTGACGAGCAGGATCGTGCCTTCGTAATCGCCCAGAAGCTCTTCGAGCAGGTCGAGCGTTTCGAGATCGAGATCGTTGGTCGGCTCGTCGAGCACGAGAAGGTTCGAGGGCGTCGCGAGCGCCCGCGCCAGCAGAAGCCGCGCGCGTTCGCCGCCCGACAGCGCGGACACCGGCTGGCGCGCCTGAAGCGGCGTGAAGAGGAAGTCCTTCAGATAGCCGACGACATGCTTGGGCTGCCCGTTCACCGTCACCGAGTCGCCCCGCCCGCCCGTAAGCGTCTCCTGGACGGAAACGCTCGGATCGAGCGCCGCGCGTTTCTGATCGATCGTGACGAGGGCGAGTTTCGTGCCCAACGTGATCGAGCCCTGATCGGGCGCGAGCGCACCCGTCAACAGATTGATGAGCGTGGTCTTGCCCGCTCCGTTCGGCCCCACGATGCCGATCCGGTCGCCGCGCAGCACGCGCAGCGACAGATCGCTCACGATCGGCCGGCCGTCGAAGCTCTTCGAGAGCTTCTCGGCGACGATCACCTGAGCGCCCGACGTCTCCGCCTCGGACGCCGTCATCCTGACCATGCCCACGGCGCGCCGCGCCTCCTTCCGGGTCGTCCGGAGATCGGCCAGATTCGCCATGCGACGGACATTGCGTTTGCGGCGCGCGGTCACGCCGTAGCGGACCCAATGCTCCTCGCGCAGGATCTCGCGGTCGAGCTTGTGGCGCTCGGCCTCCTCCTCCTCGAAGATCTTGTCTCGCCATTCCTCGAAGGCGCCGAAGCCGCGATCGAGCCTCCGCGTCATCCCGCGATCGAGCCAGACGGTCGCCCGCGTGAGGTTTTCGAGGAAGCGCCGATCATGGCTGATGAGGACGATGGCCGAACGCAGGCCCTTCAACTCCTGTTCGAGCCGGTCGATCGCAGGGAGGTCGAGATGGTTGGTCGGCTCGTCGAGGAGCAGAACATCCGGTTCCGGCGCGAGCGTGCGTGCGAGCGCGGCGCGACGCGTTTCTCCGCCCGAGAGCCTCTGCGGATCCTCGTCGCCGGTCAGTCCGAGCGTTTCGAGCAGATAGCGGGCGCGATAAGGGTCGTCGCCCGGTCCCAACCCCGCTTCGACATAAGCCAGCGTCGTCGCGAAGCCCGACAGATCCGGCTCCTGCGGGAGGTAGCGCACCGTCGCGCCGGGCTGGACGAAGCGCGTGCCGCCGTCCGCCTCGACGAGGCCCGCCGCGATCTTGAGAAGGGTCGATTTGCCGGAACCGTTGCGGCCGACGAGGCCGATCCGGTCGCCGGGGGCCACCGCGATCTCCGCGGACTCGAGCAGCGGCGTGCCGCCGAAGGTCAGCGCGACGGAACGAAGATGGACGAGGGGAGGAAGGGACATGCGCACCGGCGGTTCGGGAGGGCCCGCCGGATATGGACGACGCGGACCGCAGGGGCAAGTTCGAAGCGGGCCGAGCCGGGCCGGATCACGGATCGACGCTAGACCGCGACCCCCGCATGCTCCAATTCGCGCACGATCACCTCTCCGAGCCGCTGCGCGGCGGGCGACAATTGAGGCGCCGACAGCAGCGCCATCTCGGTGTCGGCGAGATCCGGAAGGCCGAACACCGCCGCGTCGAGCATCGTGAGATCATGCGGCACCATGGCCTTGGGCAGCACGGTCACGCCGAGACCCGCCCGCACCGCGGCATGGGTGCCCGCGAGGGAACCGCATGTATAGGCGATCCGCCAAGGTCTGCCCGCCGCATCGAGCGCGTCGGTCGCCCGCTTGCGATAGACGCAGGGACGCGGCGAGACGGCCAGCGGCAGCGGCCCGTCCGGCTCAGCGAGACGCCGATCGCCCGCAACCCAGACCAAAGGCTCGCGCCACACCCGGATGCCGCCGATCTCGCCCAAAGGTTCGCGCTTGACGAGAGCGAGGTCCAAGCCGCCCGTCCGGAAGCGTTCGATGACTTCGAGGGTCAATTCGCAGGTGACTTCGAGCGCGACCCGGGGATGGGCGCGCGCGAAACGCGAGAGCACCGCGGGCAGATGGCTGGTCGCGAAATCCTCGGGCGCGCCCAGCCGCACGACGCCGGACAATTCGACCTCGCTGAACTGCGCAACCAATTCGTCGTTCAGGCGCAGGATCCGACGCGCACGGTCGAGCAGCAATTCGCCTTCGGGCGTCAGGGTGACCCGGCGCGGATTCCTGTCGAGCAGTTTCACGCCGAGCCGGTCTTCGAGCCGCTTGACCTGAAGCGACACGGCCGACTGGCCGCGCAACAGCCGCTCGGCCGCTTGCGAGAAACCGCCGCATTCGACGACGGTGACGAAGGCCCGGAGCAGGTCCGGGGGAATGTTGACGGTCGATTCCACAACGCGCACCGATATCGCCTTTCACTGCGCGACACTATCCGCCCTTCCGCCTCCGCGTCCAACGCCGCGCCGCGGACCTTCGGAGGCCGCCGCGCGTGATCGGGACGGCCGCGGCTTGCGGTGAAGGTCCCGTCCCGGGCTATGATCGCGCGGCGGAATCGACGGAGCCGAAGTCCGGCGCGGATCCGAGGCGAACGGAGAACGATGCGTGGCTGAAGTCATGAACTCCCCGGAAGGCGGCTTTCGTTTCGTGAAGGCCGTGTTCCAGTATTCGGCCGGGGTCGCGGCGGAACCGGGTTTCGAGATCCGTAGAGCCCGCTTTCGACGCCCCGTCCCGCTGGCGGAGGGCTACAAGCGCATCAAGGCCCATCTCGAGAGCCTCGGCCGCCCGCCGACCGCGCTGTGCGCCTGCGAATTGCGTTC
>CAYNUN010000293.1:0-3315 GCA_964400345.1 uncultured Methylobacteriaceae bacterium | reverse complement strand
CGCTGATCCGCGACGGCGACATCATCGAACTCGACGCCATCAAGGGCGTGCTGGCCGTGCGGCTCTCGGACGAAGAACTCGCCGAGCGCCGGAAGCATTGGCAGCCGCGCGAGAACGATTACGGCTCGGGCGCGATCTGGAAGTTCGCGCAGACCGTGGGCTCCGCCTGCGACGGCGCGGTGACCCATCCGGGCGCCAAGGGCGAAAAGCACGTCTATGCCGACCTCTGACGCTTTGCGGAACGGCCTTTTCGGCGTTTGCCTCGTCGCCTTCGGCGGATGTCTCACGACGTCCGCCGGGGCGCTCGATGCGCAAAGCGCCCCTTCGGCCGCTCCGCTGGCGCTCGGATCCCTTTCCGTGGGCGAAGCCTTCCGGTCCGGGATCCGGGACTACAATCAGGGCGACAAGGCGGGCGCGCTGAAAGCGCTCGAATATGCCGCCTCCCAAGGCCATGCCATGGCCCGCTGGAAGCTCGGCCGCATGTATGCCGACGGGGACGGCGTCCCCGTCGATCGCCTGCGGGCGTTCGAGCATTTCTCGAAGATCTGCGACGCCTTCGCGGACGAGAGCCCCGGTTCACCGAATGCGCGCTTCGTGTCCAACGCCTTCGTCGCCTTGGGCTCGTTCTATCTCGACGGGATCCACGACACTTATGTGAAGCCCAATCCGAAGCGGGCTCGGGAAGTGTTCCATTACGCGGCGTCCTATTTCGGGGATCCGGACGCGCAATACAACGTCGCCCGCCTCTCGCTCGAGGGCGTGGGCGGACCGCAGGACGTGAAACAAGCCGTCCGCTGGTTCAATCTGGCCGCCGAAAAGGGCCATGTGCAGTCCAAGGCCATGTTGGGCCATCTGCTCTTCACGGGCGCAGCGGGCATGCGGCAGAGGGCGCGCGGCCTGATGTGGCTGACGCTGGCGAAGGACGGCGCTGAACCGTCCCGCGACGCCTGGATCGTGAAGCTGCATGACGACGCCATGGCCTCGGCGAGCGAGACCGACCGGCAAGCGGCGACGAGCTATCTCCTTCGCCACGCGAAGAATCGTCCGTAAGTCTCTTTATTTCCTTTTATCCCGCCGCAGTGGGCCTGATCCGCTCGCTCACCCCTTCAGGTCGACATAGACGGGGACATGGTCGCTGGGCTTGTCCCAACCGCGGACATGCTTGGCCACGCGACAATCCACGAGCCGGTCGGTCGCCTGCGGGGACAAGAGGAGATGGTCGATGCGGATGCCGTTGTTCCGCTGCCATGCCCCCGCCTGATAATCCCAGAACGTGTAGACCGCGCCGTCGGGATCGCAGGCGCGCAGGGCGTCGGTGAAGCCGAGCGCCGACAATTCGCGGAACTTGCCGCGGCTTTCGGGCTGGAACAGCGCATCGCCGCGCCATGCGTCCGGGGTCTTGGCGTCGAGCGGGGTCGGAATGACGTTGTAATCGCCCGCAAGAACCAGCGTCTCCTCATGCGCCAGCAATTCGCGGGCATGGGCGATCAGGCGGTCCATCCAAGCGAGCTTGTAGGGGAATTTCTCGGTGCCGAGCGGATTGCCGTTCGGCAGATAGATGGACGCCACGCGGACGACGCCCGACGGCGCGGCGATCACGGCCTCGATGTAGCGGGACTGACCGTCCTCGTCATTGCCGGGCAGGCCGCGCCGGACATCCTCGATCCGGTGCTTGGAAAGGATGGCGACGCCGTTGAACGTCTTCTGCCCATGCGTGACCAGCTGATAGCCCGCCGCCTCGATCTCCAGCGCCGGGAACGCCTCGTCGACGCATTTGATCTCCTGCAGGCAGACGACGTCGGGCGAGGCTTCCTTCAGCCAAGCGACGAGATGCTCGATCCGCTGCTTCACGGAATTCACGTTCCAGGTGGCGATGCGCATCCGAATCCTCCGAACGAACGGCACCGTAACCGCTTTTCCGCGAGGGTCGAGGCTTTCGCGGCGCATCGACGCAAGGAGGACTGGCGCGGTCGGAATGCAGCCGTTATGGTCCGCGCGTTCGAACGAAACGGAGCCTTCCGGCCATGGCCGATCACGCCGTCCCGCATTTCAAGAACGACTCCGGCGTCGCGGTGATCCGCATTCACGCCAAGGAATTCATGTGCGTCGGCGCCTCCCCTCCGTTCGACCATCCGCACATCTTCATCGACCTCGGCTCGGATGTGGAAGCGGTGTGCCCCTATTGCTCGACGCTGTTCAAATATGACGCGTCGCTGAAGGCGGTCTGCGAGCCCGCCGACTGCCTCTTCACCGAAGCCAAGGCCGCGTGAGCGGCGGGCCGTGCCCGACCGGGGCGATCTTCCCGTCATCATCGTCGGAGCGGGCATAGGCGGGCTGACGCTCGCGCTTTCGCTCGCGCGCCGCGGCCGTTCCGTCATTCTGGTCGAAAAGCGCACCGCTCTCGAAGA
Organism: uncultured Methylobacteriaceae bacterium; assembly: GCA_964400345.1. GTDB lineage: Bacteria > Pseudomonadota > Alphaproteobacteria > Rhizobiales > Beijerinckiaceae > JAIXZO01. The sequence continues at coordinate 907 of CAYNUN010000293.1, read as the reverse complement.
GGCGGGTGCCGGCATTCAGCTGTCCCCCAACGCCTCGCGCGTATTGATCGGCCTCGGGCTGGGCAAGCCTTTGGGGCGGGCGGCGGGCGAGCCCGCGCGCCTTGTGGTGCGGCGCGGACGCTCGGGCGAGATCTTGGCTGCGGCTCCGCTCGGCGAGGCGATGCGGCGGCGTTACGGTGCGCCTTATTGCGTCGTGCACCGCGCCGATCTTCAGATGATCCTGCTCGATTCGGTGCGGGCGCTGCCGCAGGTGCGCATGCTGTTCGGGCGTGCGATCGAGGCCGTCGCGCAGCGGGACGACGGCGTCGACGTCGTCGTGTCCGGAGCGACGGGGCGTGAAACCCTCGAGGGCGAAGTGCTGATCGGGGCGGACGGGTTGCGTTCGCGCGTCGCGGCGCTTCTCGGCGATGCAAGTGAACCGGAATTTCACGGCCATGTCGCATGGCGCGGCATGGTGGAAGCGGCGCAATCGCCGACGGGCTTCGGCCTCGACGAAACGGGTTTGTGGCTCGGGCCGGGCGCGCATCTCGTCCATTACCCGCTGCGCGGCGGCTCACGCATCAATGTGGTCGCCGTCGTCGCGGATTCGTGGGCCGACCGCGGCGGCGAGGTGCGCGAGGGCGACCGGGACTTCGTCCGCGCTCGATTCTCAGGATGGGCGGAACCCGTCCGCGCTTTGGTGTCGGCGGTCGATACGTGGCGCGCCTGGCCGCTTCATGATCGCCGGGAACGTCGGCGATGGACCTTCGGGCGCGCGACGCTTCTCGGCGACGCCGCGCATCCGGTGCTTCCGTTCCTCGCTCAGGGCGGGGCGCTGGCGGTGGAGGATGCCGCGGTCCTCGCGGCGCTTCTGACCTCGGGCTGCGCAGCCGAAGCGGCGCTTCGGCGTTACGAAGCGCTGCGCCGC
>CAYNUN010000292.1:0-3316 GCA_964400345.1 uncultured Methylobacteriaceae bacterium | reverse complement strand
CGTGATCAAGGCGAAGCTGAGCTGACCACCCTGCGCGGGGCCGCGTGCGCCCTTCGTGGCGCGCCGCGGCCGTGCTACTCTTTGTTTATGAACGTCCGCGCGACCCTCGCAGCCGAAGGTCTCCCGCGCCGCGCCTTCACCGTGAAGGACGTGGAGCGCATGGTCGAGGTCGGCCTGATCCTCGAGGACGAAAGGCTCGAACTTCTGGGCGGGGAGCTCGTGCCCATGTCGCCGAAGGGGAACTCCCACGAAGCCGTGAAGCTCGCGCTCAATGAGCGTCTCGTCACCCGCAAGCCCGCGTCCGTCCGCGTGATCCCCGAAACGACGTTCCGGCTGTCCGAGGATACCTTCATCGAACCGGATTTCATCGTCTTCTCCGCCGCGCTGCCCCTGAAAGCCCTGAAGGGGCCGGATGCGCTGCTCGCGATCGAGATCGCGGATACGAGCCTCGGCTACGATCTCGGCCGCAAGCCGAAATTCTACGCCTCCTTCGGCGTCCCCGAAATGTGGGTGATCGACGCGAAACGCATGCAGGTCCATGTCCATCGTCGCCCCGAAGGCGACGCTTATCGCGAAGTCACCGTGCACCGGGCGGACGACGAGATCGTGCCCGGAGCCGTGCCGGAGTTGCGGCTGAGGCTCTCCGAACTCGACCTCGGGCCCTGACGTCGCGACCGCTGTGGACAGCGGGGCCGAAGGCCTGCCCCCTCTAACGATCGTCCCTCCGAGTCCCTATAAGACGAAACATGCGCTTCCCGCCTTCGCTCCTCGACGAGATCCGCGCCCGGCTGCCCGTGTCGGCGGTCGTGGGTCGGCGCGTGAAGCTGCAGAAGGCGGGGAGGGAGTTCAAAGGCCTCTCGCCCTTCAACGCGGAGAAGTCTCCGTCCTTCTTCGTCAACGATCAGAAGGGCTTCTATCACGATTTCTCCTCCGGCCGGCACGGCGACATCTTCAAATTCCTGATGGAGGTCGAGGGCCTGTCCTTCCCCGAAGCGGTCGAGCGTCTCGCCGCGGAGGCGGGCGTCGCGCTGCCCAAGGTCTCGCAGGAGGCCGAATTCGAGGAGAAGAAGCGCAGGAGCCTGCACGACGTCATGGCGCTCGCGCAGGAGTTCTTCGTCTCGCGGCTCAAGGGCCGCGAGGGCGCGAAGGCCCGCGCCTATCTCGAAGGGCGCGAGCTGGGGCCCTCCGTGCAGGAGCGCTTCGGTCTGGGCTATGCCTCTCCCGACCGCCACGCCCTGCGCGACCATCTCGCCGGCAAGGGCGTCGCCCTCGAGGCGATGATCGAGGCGGGCCTGCTCATCGCGGGCGACGACATCCCCGTGCCCTACGACCGTTTCCGCGACCGCGTGATGTTTCCCATCGCCGATTCCCGCGGCCGGGTGATCGCCTTCGGCGGCCGCGCGCTCGAAAAGGACGTGCCCGCCAAATATCTGAACTCGCCGGACACGCCGCTCTTCCACAAGGGCGAGGTGCTCTACAATCACCACGCCGCCCGCAAGCCCGCCCATGACGCCGGCACCGTCATCGCGGTCGAAGGCTATGTCGACGTCATCGGCATGAGCCTCGCGGGCTTCGCCCATACGGTGGCCCCGCTCGGCACCGCATTGACCGAGCAGCAATTGGCGCTGCTCTGGCGCATGGCCGACGAGCCGATCCTCTGCTTCGACGGCGACAAGGCCGGCCGCCGCGCCGCTCATCGGGCGGTCGACGTCGCGCTGCCGCATCTCCAGCCCGGCAAGTCGCTGCGCTTCGCGCTGCTGCCCGAGGGGCAGGACCCCGACGATCTCGCCCGTTCCGGCGGGGCGCGCGCCGTGCGCGACGTGCTGGATCGTGCGATCCCGCTCGTCGATCTTCTCTGGTCCCGCGAAACCGAAGAGCGTCCCCTCGACACGCCCGAGCGCCGCGCCGCCCTCGAACGGGACCTTCGCGACAAGCTCAACGCCGTCAGGGACGAATCCCTCCGTCGCCATTACCGCGCGGAGATCGACGCGCGTCTGGCGCGCCTGCTGCCCGAGTCCCCGCGTCGCGGCGGAGGCGGCTATGCGCGCACCGCCGGTCGCCGCGAGGAGTATCGCGGTCGCGGCGCCAAGCCGGAGCGCACGGGCTGGTCCGCGCAGCCCGTCAGCATCAGTGCGAGCCTCGCCGCCAGCGCGCTCTTCTCCCGCCCGTCGGCGCGGTCGGCACCGTCGTCGCGTGAGGCCGTGATCGTGGCCGTGCTCGCGCGTCGCCCCGAACTGCTCCCCGCCCTCGCCGATGATCTCGCCGTCATCGAGTTCGAACATGCCGATGCGCGGGCCGTCGCCCGCGCGGTCCTCGACGGCTTCGCGACGGGCGCGGAGACCGCCGAGGAGATGGCGGCGGCCGTCGTCGCCTCGGGCGTCGCGGAGGCTCTGGCCCGCGTCGAAGCCGCCGTCCGCCCCGGTGATCGGCGCTGCCTCTCGCCGGATGCCTCGGCGCAGGATGCGGCCGGAATTCTCCGACAGGCGATGACCTTGCATCGCCGCGCTCTCACTCTAAATAACGAATTGCGGGCGGCCGAACGGGCGCTCGCCGAAGACGGCGGCGAAAGCGACCTCGCCCGGATCGCGGATCTCAGGCGGCAGATTTCCGCTCTGGACGGCGTGGAGGCCGATCACGACCGCATCGGCGGGGCGTGACCGGGGCTTGTCTTCTTCAGAAACGGGGACGATAAGGCGAGCCGGGGGCGGTTCGCCGTGTCGGGCGGGCCAAGGACGATCGGTGGGTTGAGGGCGGCGTAGGCGAGTTCCGGATCGGATTTCGGCACCGATCGACAGGGTGGTCGCGTTCGGAACGCGTGCCGCCCCGTGTCGTTTGAGCCTCCGGGACGTCCGCCCTTTGTGGAGCGATGCGATACATGGCGACGAAGACGCAGGAAAAGCCGGAAGGCGAGACGACCGAGGCTCCGCAGACGGACAGCCCGTTGCTCGATCTTTCGGACGCCGCCGTAAAGCGGATGATCAAGCTCGCCAAGAAGCGCGGCTACGTCACCTATGACCAGTTGAACGAAGTTCTCCCGTCCGATCAGACCTCGTCCGACCAGATCGAGGACATCTATGCGATGCTCAACGAGATGGGCATCAACGTCGTCGAGCCGGAAGAGGCCGACGGCGAGGCCGCCGAGGAAGGCGCGCCGCAGGGCGAAGCGGACGACGAGGACGAGGGCGGCGACATCGTCGAGGCCCCCCGGACCGTCCCCGCCAAGGCGGAACGCGCGGAGCCGACCGAACGCACCGACGATCCCGTGCGCATGTATCTGCGCGAAATGGGTTCGATCGAATTGCTGAGCCGCGAAGGC
>CAYNUN010000291.1:676-3318 GCA_964400345.1 uncultured Methylobacteriaceae bacterium | reverse complement strand
CTGCCGCGGCCGCGTGCCGAGCCGAAGCCCGAACTGCAACTGGTCGAAGGTCTCCTCGCCGTTCTTCCACTTTCCCAATTCGTCGAGCCAGGCGGCCCCGAATTGCGGGCCGCGCAGGCTTTCCGGGTCTTCCGCCGAGAAGGCCTGCGCCACCGCGCCGTTCGGCCATTCGAGCCGCCTTCGGCTCGCCTGCCATTGCGGCCGTTCGGCGCGCGGATGCACGGCGAGCAGTCCGGAGACGCCCTCGATCATCACCTCCCGCACGTCGGCGAGCGTTTCGCCGACCAGCGCGATGCGCCCCACGGGCCGCTCCGAGAAGGGCCGTCGACCGAGCGCCATGCCGCGCACCCATTCGGCGCCCGCGCGCGTCTTGCCCGCGCCGCGCCCGCCGAGCACGAGCCAGACGGACCAGTCGACTCCGTCCGGCGGGAGGCCGGGCGGCAACTGATCCGGGCGCGCCCAGACGCTCCAGTCCTTGTCCATGAATTCGGCGAAGTCGAAATCGATCTCCGCAAGCAGCGCCTCCGCCTCACCCTTTTCGTAGGCGAGCCTCAAGACGTCGAACCAGTTCGGCCCTGAGGGCCTCGGGGGTGACGGCAGCGACATCATCGTCCTCCTTCGTCTTCCCCCCGGCCAAACCGTCCTCCAGCGCGACCAGCTCCCGCACGGTCTTCACCAGCGTCGCGGTCATCCGTGCATCCCGTTCGTCGGGCCCCCCGCCCTCGCCGTAGCGCCGCATCCGCGCTTCGATCTCGCGAAGCTGCGCATCCGCCGCGGCCCAGATGCGGGCCACGAGGCGGCGGCGCGCCTCCCCCGGCGTTTCCGCCGGGGCTTCCACGGTCTTGACGCGTCGCGGATGCCGGAGCCCCCAGCCCTCCCGACGCACAAGCGCCACCAGCGCCGGAGCGCCGAGTCCCGCGCGGCGCGCGATCTCGGTCACCGTCACGTCGCGGCCTCGATACAGGTCTCGAATCTCGTTCAACGGCAAAGCCGGAGTCTTCCGCATGCGGCCCACGATGCCCTCCGAAAAGGAAAAGGCCCGGAATGTCCCCCGGGCCGCCCGCAGTTCTCGACGTTGGAGGAAGCCTACAGGACCACCGTCACAGTGTCAATGACTTTTTTCCTATTCTCTGCCGGTCGATCGCGGAGGCGAGCGCGGCCCTCAATTCCTGCGGATCGCGGGGGCAGGCGTCCTCGTCCTCGACCCCGTCGTCGCGGTCCTCGTCGAGGAGCCGCCGCTTTTCATGCTCCTCGGCCGCCGCGAGATCCCTGAGCGTGCGGGCGAGAAGCGCGGCGACCCGCGCCTGGCGCTCGAGGCGCCGCAGCGCCGCGCCGCTCCGTGTCCGTCGCCCGACCGAAGCCGAATGCTCGGAAACGAGACGATCGACATGCGTCAGAAGACGTGCCGCGAGCTCCGAACCGCCGGCGCGCGTCTCCGGGCGCGGGTCGGAGAGAGAAGACGTGGTGAAAACCGTACCGTTCGAAGAAAACATGACCGGACGCTCCGGGCTGGTCCGAAATCGGGAGCATTGAACGCCGCCGCCGCACTCCGGACACGCGGGTTGAACATCACATCAAAGTAGAGGGACGGCGAACGAAGTGTCAAGGATTGTAATCCTACCCTTTCGTCCAGTAGACTTTACAGCGCTTTTTTTCTTCGGGCCTTCGAAGGCCAGCTCAGCGGCCAGTTTCTGATGCGGTCGGGGAGGTCTTCGAGGGCCACTTCATGCTCGAGCGCGAAGATCCGTCCGGCCACCGAAACCCCTGCTTCCACAACGGTTTCCCGCGTTCCGGAGACCAGAGGATGCCACCAGGGAAGGTCGCGCCCTTCCGCCAGCAGACGATAGGCGCAGGTCTTGGGCAGCCAAGGCAGCGAGGCCGCGCCCTCCGGCGTCAAACGGACGCAGTCGGAGACGCGCTCGGTCCGGTTTTCGTAGTCCGAGCAGCGGCATCCCGCCGCATCGAACAAGGTGCAGGCCACGTCGGTCGCATAATGGCGTCCGGTATCCTCGTCCTCGAGCTTCATCAGGCAGCAGCGTCCGCATCCGTCGCAGAGGCTCTCCCATTCCTCGGGAGTCATCTCGACGAGGGTCTTGCTCCGCCAGAAAGGGACATCGGTCACGAACACGGCTCCACACGCCGTCGCGGCGTGCGGGCACCATAACGCGGCATGCTCACGCCGTCAGGTCGGTCCGCGCTTTCACGCGCCCTCCGCGAACCCGCTTCTTCCGCGGGGCCGGCGCGTCGACCCAAGACGAATAGCGCACCCCCGTGAAGAACAGGATCAGCGCATCCTGCGTCGGGACGCTGCGACGTCGCCTCAGCCCCTCATGTTCCGTGAACCGAATCACCTCGCCCAACTCCGCCTCCCAAGCCGAGATCACAGGCGATTCCTAGGAAGTCAGGGTTAACGAAAACTGAAGGTACAACCCTGAAAATAGGATTATCCTTTCCGACAACTTGCGGCATCGGCGGCTCGGATCATGTCGGAATGCCGCAGCTCGTCGCCGCCGGAACGGCGCGGTTCAGCCCGTCTTGTCGGCCGTTTCCTCGGGCAGCAGGAAGGTGCGGCCGGACCGGTCCTCCACCTCGATGATCCAGAGATCGGGATCGAACCGGATCTCCTTCTCGATCCGCGCCTC
>CAYNUN010000291.1:0-666 GCA_964400345.1 uncultured Methylobacteriaceae bacterium | reverse complement strand
CTCCGCGGCGGCGCTCTCGATCGCGTCCTGCGGATGCATCCGGACGAAGCGGCGTTCGGTCTCGCCTTCGCCGAACAGCGCCTGCGGCGCGGGTCCGAAAAGCGCCGCGGTCCCGTCGAGGCGATCGATCTTGATCAGGATCGCCCCCGCCTCCGCCGCCCCGCGACGCCGCATCACCGCGAAGGCGCCGGCGATCTCGCAACGTCGCCGATAAGCGGCGGTCCAGATGTCGGATTTCAGCCGCACCGGATCAGTCCGCCGGAAGGCCCGAGGCCGCCGCGAGATCCTGAACGAGCTTGCGGGTGATCTCCCCCCGGGGCGTCAGCCCCCGGTCGCGTTCCCAACGCTCCAAGGCTTGGCGCGTCCCCGGGCCGAACACGCCGTCGGGCTTCAAAGGACCGTAGCCGAGTTTGATGAGGGCGCGCTGCACGAACAGCACGTCGCGCAGGGGCTCCGAGCCGCTCGATTGCCGGATCAGTCCCGCGATCGGGTCGGACGGGGGCAAAGGCACCGCGGCGGGCGCGGCGGCGGGCGACCGCGCGGCCGGGCTCCCGGCGGCGGGCGGCGTCGTCGGGCGGGGCGGCGGCTGCACCGCGGGCGGCGCCTCCGCAGCGGCGAAGAGAGGGGCCGGATGGCGTCCGACCTGCAGAACCAGCGCATTGAAGA
>CAYNUN010000290.1:0-3343 GCA_964400345.1 uncultured Methylobacteriaceae bacterium | reverse complement strand
TCGGCGGCCGAATGCGAGCGTGATCCGGTTGCGGCCCTGCAAACGGACCGCACCCGGCCCGCAATCCCGCCCGTCGCGGTTCGAAGATGCGCATTCGGGCCCCGTCTCGGGCGAATTCGGGCCGGACGCCGGCCGATCGAGGCAGACGACCTCCCCCGAACGGTATGCGATCTCGCCCGACGGTTCGGACGACCGGCCGTGATCGACCGATCGGCCGGCCGGCGCGACGGGGCCGCCGTCCGATATTCGTTGAGAACCATTCATCGGAGGACACGACCCATGACGGAGACCCCGGAGACCGAACACGACCCCGACCGTCGCGAGTTTCTCGAGCGGTGCGGGCGTTTCGCGGCCGTCACGCCGCCGGCGGTCACGCTTCTTCTGTCCACCGTCATGACCTCCGGTGCGCTCGCCAAATCCGGCGGGGGAGGGGGCGGTCGCGCCGACGGCGGCGGCCATGGTCGCGGACACGGTCGAGGACACGGCCACGCTCATGGTCACGCCCGCCGCCATGCCCACGGCCGCGGTCGCGGTGAGGACGGGCGCGGACGCGGGTGAGCTTCGGCGATCTTCGGCCGGCGGCGAGGCTGGGACGACGGATGGTCGTGTTCGACGAAGCGCGGCAGGAGCTGCATGAAGTCCGGGACATCGCCGGAGCTGCGGCGCTTCCCGACGATCCTCCCGCCGCCGGACCCGCACTCGTCGCGCCGAGGCCTTCACGGTTCGAAGGCCCGGTTTCGACCCCTGCGGCGCGACCCTGCGCCGCCGCGCGGCCGCTGTGGACGCGACGGTGCCGGAGCGGGAAGACCGCCGTCGCGCCGTGCATCGACATCGGCGGTCTGCCCGTCACGATCCGGTCGTCGCGTCGGGCGGCGGCCCTGCGCGCCGCCGTGCTCTTGGCCGCCTTTCCGGGCTCTCGGGAGCGGGCTGCGGGCGCGACGATCGATGTGACGGTCGGCAGCGGCGTGGTGCGGATCGCCCCCGACGACGCGCCGGCCGGGCTGTTTCCCGCCAACGCCTTCGTCCCCGCGCTCAAGGCCGCTTTGGCGGCGCTCGTCCTGCGGCGGGCGCCCTATGCCGTCGCCCTGCATGCGGCCGCGGTCGGTCGGGCGGGTCGGGTCACGCTGCTGTGCGGGCCGCCGGGTGCGGGCAAGACGACCTTGGCTTTCGCACTGTCTCGGGCGGGCGGCGGGCGCGTTCTTTCCGATGATCTCGTCCTGCTCATGCGGGACGGTTTCGTCCGGCCGGTCCCCTTTCCGGCGGCGATCAAGCCGCATTCCGGCCGGGGCGAGGGGCCTAACGAGGCCGCGGCGGCCGGACGGCCCGTGCACAAGCGGCCGGACGGCGTCCGCGTGCGCTATGCGGGCCTCTCGCCCGTGGTGTCCGACGCCGTGGTCGACCGGATCGTCGTGCTCGAGCGCGGTGCGCCGGGACCCGGTTTCGAGCCTGCGGATCCGCTCTTCGTGCTGGGCGCGCTCCTCGCGGGCGCCCACCGTCCCGGCGGCCGGCTCGACGAAACGGGTTTCCGGGCTCTCGTCGCTTTGCTCGCCGGGGCGGACTGTTTCGTCCTGCGCGAAACCGCGCTCGACCGCGCCGTCGCACGGCTCGCGGGGGATGGTTCCGATGCCGGGCGCTGAGGCGGGCTCGGGGATCGCGATCCTGCTCGCGCTGCTGCGCGGGGAGGCCGATCCCGGCCGCATCGCGGATGAGGATTGGCCGCGCGTCATGGGCGCGGCGGGTGCGGCCTGGCTCGTTCCCCTGCTGGCCCGCCTGACCGAGGGGCGCGACATGCCCTCCGACGTGCGGGCCTATTGCGACTTCATCCGCGAGCGGAACCGCATCCGCAATGAAAGGCTGCTGGTCGAACTGTCCGACCTCCTCTTCCTGCTCGATGGAGAGGGCATCGAGGCCATGCCCGTGAAGGGCGCGCTGCATCTCCTCACGGCCGACCCGCCGCGCTTGCCCGACCGCATGATGGGCGATCTCGACCTCGTGGTTCCCGCCGCGCGGCGAGCCGACGCGCATCGCGTTCTCGTCGCGGCGGACCGTCGTGCCTGGGTCGCGCCGGGCGAGGAGAGCGGCGTCTATTTCCGACCCGAGGACGTCGCGCCCGTCGAGATTCATTCTCCGACCCCCGGCCATCCCGCCTATGCCGCCCTCGACCGGCTGAACCGCGCGCCGGAGCGGATCGCGCTGCGGGGGCTTTCGGTCCCCATCCCGGACGCTTCGACGCGGCTCCTGCATCTCATGCTGCATGATCGGCTTCGGGACGGGGGCCTTTGGCGCGGCGGCTTCGATCTGCGCCATCTCTGCGACGCGGACGGGCTGATCCGCGGCGGCGGCATCGATCATGCGGCTCTCCGTGCCGCCCTCGCCACATGGACCGAGAGAGCCGGGGCGGCGTCCTTCCTCGAACTCGCCGAGGACCTGCTGGGCAGCCCGGTACCGCCCGTCGTCGGTCCCCGAACGCTCGAACGCGCACGCCGGCTGCGGCTCGCGCGGGACGCGGCCGGTCCCTCGGGAGCCGCATTGCGGGCGGCCGGCAAGGCGGCATGGCGGCTCGTGCGTCTGCAGCGCGGCGACGAGGCCCTGTGGCCGTCGCTGCGGCGGGCGGCAGGGCGGTCCGAGCCTCCCCCGCCGGCGGATTCCGCCGTTCTTCCGCTGGGCGCGGGGCCGCGGATCGAGCCGGGGCCGGGCTGAGGCGGTGCGCGCCCTTCGGGACGAAGAGGCCGCATCCGTGGCCCTGCGGACCGAACCTCGTCGGGACTGTGCTTCCGCAGCTCGGGGCACTTTCCGCGGTGACGGGCGGCGGGCCCGTTTCGGCCGAGATGCGGGCCGATCTGATGCGCCGTTCCGAGGCGTTCCGGGCCGAGCTTCCCAAGATGCTCGAAGAGCACAAGGCGATCGGTGCGGCGCTGCGCGAAATGGCGGAGGCGGCTGCCGCGGAGAAGAAGGCGGGGCCCCAGCGGCTCGCGGAAAAGATCCTCGGCCATGGCGCGATGGAGGAGAAGGCGCTCTATCCGGCCACGCTCCTTCTCGGCGAATATGCCGCCGCGGCCGAAAAGGCGAAGCGACCACGCCCGGCCCGAGGCCGCGCCTGCGCCGCGGCGGCGAGGGTCCCCGCCGGGGCGCTTCCCGGGCGACGGTCGACGGGCGTCTTTGCCGCGCGTGAAGCGGCTAGGGCGGCCCCGGGCTGCCGCGTCCTCGCGAAGCGCCTTGCGCCATTGCCCGACGCGCCGTGATCCGCTACAGGTGAGCCGTTCTCGCGCGGTCCCCGCACCGCGCCGGGCACCCGTAGCTCAGCTGGATAGAGCGTTGCCCTCCGAAGGCAAAGGTCACACGT
>CAYNUN010000289.1:0-3347 GCA_964400345.1 uncultured Methylobacteriaceae bacterium | reverse complement strand
TCCCCCATCGCCGCTTCGAGATCGCGCACGGCCTCCGGCCCCGCATTCAACGCCGAAAGGAGATCGACGAGCACGATCTGCCGATCCAGCCGCGCGAAATGATCGCGGAAGAAGGGTCGGACGATCTTTTCGACATAAGCGTCGTAGCGCCGCGCCATCACGAAGCCGAGCGAACCCGGCACGCGCTCCCCCGCGCCGGGCGGCAGAGGAGCGAAAGTGAGCGCGGGCGAGCCTTCGAGATCGCCCGGCATGAGAAACCGCCCCGGCGGCAACGCCGAAAAGCCGTAGGGCTCCGTCCGCGCGCGGCCGAGGGCCGTGCGGAACAGTTCGGCGGCGCGGCCCGCATCCGCGTCCGAGGCGGGCGCGTCGGGGGCGAGACCCGCGACGAAGGTGCGGAACTCCTCGAAGATCGTCGCACGCGGCCCGGTCGCCGACGCCGCGAAGGTCTCAGCCGACCATTCCGCATAAGTCTTATCCAAAAGCGGAAGGTCGAGGAGCCATTCACCGGGATAATCGACGATGTCGAGCACGAGGCGGCGCGGCCCGCGCCTCCATCCCGTCGCGCTTTCGTAATCGAGGACGAGCCGCAGTTCGGAAATTCGATCGGTCGAACGCGGCCAGCGCCGTTCGTCCCCCGTCAGCGCGGCGAGATGCTCTTCCAGCGGAAAGCGCGGCACCATGTCGTCGGGCTGCTGAGCCGGACGCGCCGAGCGGATCCGCCCTTCGGACGCCGCCCTGAACACGGGCAGACGCGCGCCGCCCGCCAGCGCATGCACCAGCGCCGTGATGAACACCGTCTTCCCGGCACGCGAGAGCCCGGTGACGCCGAGGCGAAGCGTCGGCTCGCGAAGCCCCACGGCGGCATCGGCCGCGGACCGCAGGGACAAAGCGACTTCGAATGCGAGATCCGACAGGAGACCGCGCGAGGCCACGGGGTCAATCGCCCCCGTCGCGCGGCACGCGGAACCGGTCGAGCCGCGCGCTCTTCAACGCGACGTCGCTCCAATGCTCGACGTCGACATCGAGCACCGCGAGGCCTGCGGTCGGGTATTTGCGCTGCATCCGCGCGAAGGCGTAGCGGTCGCCGTGCGAGACGAGGCCGAAGGCCAGATCCTCGATGCCGGGATTGTGGCCCACGATCATCAGGCATTTCACGTCGTCGCGGGTGGAGCGCACGAGTTCGAGAAGCCGGCGGGCATCGGCCTGATAGATCGCCGAGGCATATTCGGCGGGCGTATCGCCGAGAAAGCTCGCCGCGAGCTGCCATGTTCTCCGCGTCCGGACGGCGGGCGAGACGAGCGCGAGATCGGGAACCAGCAATTCGTCGGCGCAATAGCGGCCCATGAAGGCCGCATCCTCGACGCCCCGTTCCGTCAGGTCGCGTTCGGGGTCCGCCGCCGCATCGTGCGGAACGGCCTTCGCATGGCGCAGGAGGATCAGGCGACGCATGACGCTACAGCTAAGAACCGACGGGCTTCGGCGCAAGCGTCATGGCGCGGGACGACGACGGACGCCGGGCCGGATGCGGGTAAAGGGCAGCGCCTCGGGATCCTCCGGGTTCTCGCCCGGCGCGAGGCAGACGAGCACCTCCTCCGCGATCTCCTGAAAGCCCGCCCGGAAATGCGCGGAACTCTTGAGACCGAGGATCTTCGCCCGCCGCGGATCGCGGCCGATATGCGAAAAGGTCTCCCGATGGATCGGCTGCTGCCGGATCGTCGCCGCCAGCACTTCGACGCCGTCCTTCGCCAAAACCGCCGTCGGCCCCATCGCCACCATGGCGGAGCGCAGCATGGGCGCGGTCCCTGCGAAGCGCCCGTCGCTCAGGGCCGCGACCGTCCACGGTCCTTCCGCCCTCTCCTGCCCGGGGCCGCTCCCGCCGCCGCCTATGCTTGCGATCATCCCTCCCACGCCCGCGGCATGCGCGGCCTGAACGGCTTCGGGATCATGGAGAATGCCGACGAGCGCGCCCTGCGCGCCGCGCCGCAGCAGCTCGCGGATCAACCCCGTCGTGTTCGATGGCGACCCCGCGCCGGGATTGTCCTGCGTATCGGCGATCACGACGGGCTTCGTCGCCACGGCCGCGAGCGCCATCGCGGTCTCGACGGCCTCGCCGACGGCATATTTGCGATGCGCGGCGAAGCCCGCTTCCGCGGCGAGCAGAGCCGCGAAGAGGCGATCGGCCGCCGCATCCGCCGCGCTTCGGTCGGCGGCATAGGCGATCACGGTCGGCCCGACATCGGGAATGTCGGCGGGCGGGAAGCCCATGTTCAGCGAGAGCGCGGCTCCGGTCTCCGCCTCGATCCGCGGGATCATTTCATAAAGCGAACGCGAGGGTTCCGTGAGCGTGCAGCCCGTCGTCACGGGCACGAGGAACGGCGCCTGCCGAAAGGCGCGGCCGGGTCGGGTTCCCCAAGCGAGCACGCGGTCGATCCACTGCGCCGCCCGCTTGCCGGACTCGCCCCAATCCACATGCGGATAGGTCCGGTACGAGGTGAGGAAATCGGCCGCCTCGACCAGCGCGCCCGACACGTTGGCGTGAAGATCCAGCGTGCCGAGGATCGGGATCTCGTCCCCTACGAGTTCCCGCACGCGGCGCAGCAATTCGGCTTCCGCGTCGTCGAAGCCTTCGGCCACCATCGCGCCGTGCAGCTCGATATAGACCGCGTCGACCCTCTCGCCCCGCAGCCGATCGAGGATCGCCGAACAGCCCCGGTCGAAGGTCTTGCGCGAAACCGTGCCGCTCGGCTGCGCCATGGCCCACGTCAGGGGAAGGATTTCATGGCCCCGCAGCGTCGCCTCGTCCATGAAGCCCGACACGCCGAGATTGAGCCCCGCGAGCTTCTTGAAGATCGCCTCGCCCTGCATCGCGCCCGGCCAAGCCCCGTCCTGCGCGAAGGCGTCCCATTGCGTGAGGGCCGGCACGAAGGTGTTCGTCTCGTGAAGAAAGCCGCCGACGGCGATGCGGGCCATGATGTACTCGCGCGTGCAGGTGATCCCGATGTGAGGCTACCCGCCGCAAGCCTTGCGCCGCAACGTCGTCGGATGCAGGTCGGGGACGAACACGGTGGAGGATCGTTTCCGATCCGTTCCCTTCACGGGTCCCGACATGCGATGGTAACAGGCGAGCGAATCAGTCCTCACCGAGTTCCGATGTCCGACAACGACGATCTTTTCGGCGGCGACGCCGCCATCGGCAAGCCTGCGGCGGAGACGCCCGCGCGAGCGAAGACGAGCCGCGCCCCGGCCGCGGGCACGCCCGGCGAAGCGGGCTACACCGCCTCCGCCATCGAAGTGCTCGAAGGGCTGGAACCCGTCCGTCGTCGCCCCGGCATGTATATCGGCGGCAC
>CAYNUN010000288.1:0-3348 GCA_964400345.1 uncultured Methylobacteriaceae bacterium | reverse complement strand
CGTCGGGATAGTCGCGCTCCATGATCTCCCAAGCGGTCTTGTAGCCGTCCTGAAAGGCGAGACCCTTGCCGTAGGGACCGTAGGTGACGAGCGCCGGAACGGGAGTTTCGTCGATCGGGCGGAACACGTCGGCGCGCAGAACGACGCCGTCGTCCATCGTGATCGGCACGTCCCAATCGATGCGCATGCCGTCGCGGATCTCGGAACGATGCGTCACCCGACCCTCCTCGTTCGTCTTCTGCAAGGGAGCGGAATTCTCTTGCGCGGATTCCCGGGCGGGCTCCGTCGACTCCGTCTCGGTCTCGCAATCCCGAAGTCGACGCTAGGTGGGAACTTGCATGCCGCCAAATATCATTATGAGATGCAGTCGATCCCGAAATGTGATCGCGCGGCGACGCAACAGTCGGTGAGGAGATCGCCTTGAACAGCCGTCAGTTGGAGTACTTTCTGCGGATCGCGGAACTCGGCAGTTATCGCAAGGCGTCCGAAGCGCTTCGGATCGCGCAGCCCGCCTTGACGCGGCAGGTGAAGAACCTCGAGGCGGAACTCGGCGTCGAGCTGTTCAATCGGCACAGCGACGGGATCACGCCCACCAGCGCCGGAGCGCTCCTCGTCGAGCGGGCGCGGTTCATCCTGCGTCAGACGGATCAGGCCCGCGCCGACGTGATGGCCGAAGGGACGATCCCCCGGGGCACGGTGGCGTTCGGCGCGCCGCCTTCGATCGCGGAGATCCTCTTTCCCCGACTGTCCTGCGCCTTTCTCGCCCGATATCCGGAGGTGAAGCTCCGCTTCTACGAGGGTGTCGGGCATCTCTATGAATGGCTCGCGAACGACGAGATCGACCTGGCGATTCTCCCCAACGGCCGGCTGGGCAACGAGAAGCAGTTCAGCCTGCTCCGATTCGTGGGCGAGACGGTGTATCTCGTCGGCATGCCCGGAACCTTCGCGCCCGGCGACGTCTGCACGATCAAGGATGTGGTGAAGCGCCCGCTGATCCTGACGGCGCCCCCGAGCACGGTACGAAGCTGGCTGGACGGGGTCGTCGGGGAATTGGGGCGCGAATTGTCCGTGGTCGCGGAAACCGAGAGTCTCCACGTACAGAGGAGCCTCGTTCGGGCCGGACTCGGCTTCGCGCTGCTGCCTCACAGCGCGGTGTGGCGCGCTTCGCAGGAAGGGCTCTTCTCGGTCGCGCCCGTGGAAGGCTGGAGCCTGAGCCGGGTTCTCGCCTGGCGCACCGACCGCCCCGTGACGCCCGCCGTCCGGCGCATGATCGAGTTCACGGAAACCGAGATGAGCGCGCTCGAGCAGGAAGGCGCTTTCGGCCGTGATCCGACGCGGGTTCAACCGGCCACGTAAGCGGGTTCCGCGACGCCCAGCCTGTCGGCCGTCAGCGCCAGTTCGCGTCTCAGCGGGGCGGGGATCTGGACCCCGCCGGCCCGCCGCTCCGCTTCCTTCCGCATGCGCCCGCTTCCGGGCACCCGGACGGGTCCGCCGCCCGCAACCGGCGTCGAGGCGCCGAAATCCCGGACGATCTCGTCGACCTTGTCCCTGAAGCCGGGCGCGAGCGCGTGGCCGTCCAGAGCCAGCACGAATTGCCCCACCGAAACGGGACGTCCGTTCTCGCCGAGCCCGCGGCCGAAATCCGCGCCGTTCGCCACCGCCGCGATCAGTCCGATCATGAGGGCGAGACCGCTCCCCTTGTGCTCGCCGACGGGAAGAAGCAGGCCCTCGGCATGACGGGACGCGTCCGTCAACGGCCGTCCCTCCCGGTCGACGACCCAGCCCTCGGGCATGGCGCGGCCTTCCATGGCGTATTTCTTGATCATCCCGAGCGACGCGATCGTGGTCGCCATGTCGAAGACGACCGGCGGCCCGTCGGCGCCGGGCACCGCGAAGGCGATCGGATTGGTGCCCATCAGAGGCTCGGTTCCGCCCCAGGGGGCGACCTGGTTGAGCGCCGAAACGGCTCCGCAGATCGATATGAACCCCTCGCGCGCGAGCCGCGCGGCGTAGACGCCGATCGCGCCGGCATGATTGGAGTTGCGCAGCCCGACCCAGCCTATTCCGTAGGTCCGCGCGGCGTCGGCGGCGATCTCGACGGCCCGCGCCATGCACAGGTGCCCCATGGCGCCGTGCCCGTCGAGGAGCGCGACCGCAGGCATGCTCCGCTGGACGGTGATCTCGGCGCGAGGGTCGATCCGCCCGTCGCCGAGCCCGGCCGCATACATCGGGAGCCGGATGATCCCGTGCGTATCGACGCCCGCAAGATCGGCCTCCAGCATCGCGCGGGCCACGACCGCGGCGTCGGACGCACGAAGGCCGGCCTTTTCGAGAACGGTCGTCGTGAAGCGTTCCGCCTCCGCAGGGGAAAGGCGCAGGGTATCGCTCATGCGGCCCTCGGGTCTTGCCACGCGCCCGCCTGGGCGCCCCGGCGCAAGAGCCTCTCGGCATAAGCGACGTCTTCGAAGGCGATACCGAGCGATTTGAACAGCGTCACGCCGCGGGCATCCGGACGGACCGTCTCGCGGCCCGTCACGAGATCCGCCAGTTCAACGAAATCATTCCAGTCGCGCTCGCCCGAGGCGACGGCGTCGGCGAATTCGGCGGCCTCGGCCCGCGCCTGCTCCACGTCGTCCGTGACGGGGCGGCGGCACAGTCGGAGCGTTTCGCGGTCGAACTCCCGCCGATCGGCGGCATTGGCGCCCGCAGCGTTCACATGGGTCCCCGGCGCGAGATCGCGACCGAAAAGGACGGGCTCCGCCGCGCGCGTGATGAGCGAGACGACGTCCGCGCCCGACACCGCATCGCGGGTTTCCTCCGTTTCGATCACGGTCAGGCCGAATTCCTTCCGGAGCCGATCGGCCAAGGCCGCCCGCGGCTCGGCCCGGCGTCCGAACAGCCGGATCTCGCGGATGGGCCTGACCGCGATCACCGCTTCCGCCTGCGCGAAGGCCTGTCGGCCCGTGCCGATCAGACCGAGCACGGATGCGTCCGGCCGCGCCATCAGCTCGGTGGCGAGCCCGCTGGCCGCGCCGGTCCGCACCCGGCTCATCAGGGACGATTCCATGATGCAGAGCAGGCGGCGCGTCGCGAGTTCGTAGAGCGCGACGTGGAACGTGACGCCGTCGGCGCCGGCGAAATAGCTTTTCGTGCCGAAGACGCCTGCGGCGCCGTCGACCGCGCCCATCAGATTGAGCACCCCTTCGGATGTGCGCGCACGTGTGCGCGGCGCGTTCCCCGTCCGCGGGTCGCTCTTCCTGCCGAACGCATCCTGAAGACACGACACGGCATCCGCCATGTCGATGAAGGGCGCGAGATCGGACTCGGTCAGGAAAAGCGGTGCGACGG
>CAYNUN010000287.1:0-3353 GCA_964400345.1 uncultured Methylobacteriaceae bacterium | reverse complement strand
GTTCTGGTACTCGTCCGATCGCGGGACGACGAAACCGTCGAGGCCTTCTGCTGCGAGGCGTGCCCGGAAGGCGGCGACGATCTCCGGTCCGCCTCTGCGTGCCGCGCCGTCGGCGAAGGTCTGAAATCGAGCTTTCATTCGCGCCTCACCGTCGTCCCCGCGCCTTCGACCCGTCAGCGGAGCGCGGGCCGGGAGGCCGCCCCGCCGCGCCTGAGGCGGATCGTCGCCCAGCCTTCGAGATGCCTTTCCTCGGCGAGCCGGAAGCCCTGCGCCGCATAGGCGGAGAGCACGATCGGCACGTCGCGGATCAGGAGCCCGGAAAGGATCAGGTCCGCATCGCGCGACGCGACGGCGGCGATCTGCGGTGCGAGCCGCATCAGCGGCCGGGCGAGGATATTGGCGAAGATCAGGTCGTAGAAGCGCGGGCGGCGCAGCGCCGGATGCTCCGTACCCTTGGCGGTGACGGGCTTCAGCCAAGCGCCCGCCTTGTTGAAACGCGCATTCGCCGCCGCCGCTTCGACCGCCACCGGATCGATGTCGCCCGCCGCGACGGGCTTCTTCAGCGCCCGCGCCGCCGCGATGGCGAGGACGCCCGTGCCCGTGCCGACGTCGAGAACGTACCGGGGCGTGCGGCGCTTGAGGAGCGCGTCGAAGGCGAGGAGGCAGCCGCGCGTGGTGCCGTGATGGCCGGTGCCGAAGGCGAGCGCCGCCTCGATCTCGATGCCGATCGTCTCGGGCGGAACGCGGTCGCGGTCATGCGAGCCGTGGACGAGGAAGCGCCCCGCGCGGACCATGGTCAGGCCGTCGAGCGAGGCCTTGACCCAATCCTTTTCGGCAAGCGTCTCGAAGGTCACGGCCGCCGCGGCCTCGTCGCCCGCGGCGATGCGGACGAGATCGCGCATCGACTGCGTGTCGGGCTCTTCGGAGAAGTAGACTTCCACCTCCCATTGCAGCGTCGCCTCGTTCTCGAAGGCGGCGGCGGCGGTCTCCGTCGGGTCGAAGGTCTCGACCACGAGATCGGCGACGCGGCGCGCCACGGCTTCGTTCGTCACGAGGCGCAGCACATGGGTGGGATTGCGGGGATGAAGACCTTCGAGCATGGCGCTCGACTAGCATTCCCGGCCGCGTCTGTCACGGAAGCGGAGGAGCCGCCTTGCTTTTCCTTCGCGATCATCGCCGCGGGCGCGGAACTCCCGTCGAGGCGGAGCGCAGGGCGGGAGCTTTGGTTCGCCGTTCCCGAATGATATGGTTTCAGCTTGGTCGGGCCTTTTGCGAAGCATGTCATTCATCCGGAACAGTCGCGAGATCATCGCACGCTTGCGACGTGAAGGTTGGACGCTTCTGCGCGTGAAGGGTTCTCACCATCATTTCGGGAAACAGGGTTCGGCGATGATCGTCACCGTGCCGCACCCGGAGCGCGACCTGCCCCTCGGTACCGTGCGCTCCATCTATCGACAGGCGGGTTGGACAGGAGGCGAACGGTGAAACCTTATATCGGCATCGTGTCCAAGGACCCCGGCAGTTCCTACGGGATCGTCTTTCCGGATGCTCCGGGTTGCTTCTCCGCGGCGGACGACGCCGACCGTCTCTTCGAAATGGCTGCCGAGGCTTTGGAAGGCTGGCTGGAAACGATGATCGAGTCGGGGCTGCCCGTGCCGGAGACGCGTGATCTGTCGGAGATCAAGGCCGATCCGGCATGGTCCGAGGACTTCGGGAACGCCGTCATGGTGATCGCCGTGCCCAACCCGATCACGGGCGGAGACGCGCGGGCGGCGTGAGCGATCAAGCCCTCTGAACGAAACTCTCCAGCACCATCTTCCGGCCGGCCTTGTCGAAATCGATCGTCAGCTTGTTGCCGTCGACGGCGGCGACGGCGCCGGCGCCGAATTTGACGTGGAAGACGCGGTCGCCCTCCGAATAGGCCGAAGACGTACCGGTGCTCTTCGCGACCAGTTCGCCTTCGATCAGAAGCGGACCGGCACGGCCGCCGCCCGCGTCGTAACGGCTCGCGGCTTCCGAGAAGCCGCCGCGGCCGCCCGTCGAGCCGCCGCCCGAACCGCTCCCGGCGTTGCGCTGGGCGCGCTGCCAGCCCGGTGTGGAATAGCTCGAACCGAAGGGCGCGGCCTTGTCGAAACGGCTCCCGCCGTAACCGCCGCCGTAGCCTCCATAGCCGCCGTAGCCCGCAGGCGCTTCCGTCACTTCGACATGCGCTTCGGGCAGTTCGTCGACGAAGCGGGAGGGGATGGTCGAATTCCACATGCCGTGGATGCGGCGGTTGGTGGCGAAATGGATCTTCGCCCGCCGCCGCGCGCGCGTGATCCCGACATAAGCGAGACGGCGCTCCTCTTCCAAGCCGGCGCGGCCGCTCTCGTCGAGCGCGCGCTGGTTGGGGAACAGGCCTTCCTCCCAGCCGGGGAGGAAGACGGTTTCGAATTCCAGCCCCTTCGCGCCGTGAAGCGTCATGATCGAGACCTTCTCGCCGCCCTCGGCCTCGGACGCCTCCATGACGAGCGAGACATGTTCGAGGAAGGCCCCGAGATCGGGGAACTCTTCCATCGAACGCACGAATTCCTTGAGGTTCTCCAGCCGCCCGGCGCTGTCGGCCGTGCGTTCCTTCTGCCACATGTCGGTGTAGCCAGATTCCTCGAGGATCAGCTCGGCGAGTTCGCTGTGCTTCATGCTCTCCACGCGCTGCGCCCAGCGCGCGAAGGCGGCGGTGAGGTCGCGCAGGGCGATGCGGGGCTTGGGCTTCAGCTCGTCGGTCTCGACCATGCGTCGCGCGGCTTCCATGAGAGGAATGCGCGCGGCGCGGCCGAAACGGTGCAGCTGCTCGATCGTGGCGTCGCCGAGGCCGCGTTTCGGCACGTTGACGATGCGCTCGAAGGCGAGGTCGTCGGCGGCGTTGTTGACGAGCCGGAGATAAGCGAGCGCGTCGCGGATCTCCTGCCGCTCGTAGAAGCGTGGGCCGCCGATGACGCGATAGGGCAGGCCCAGCGTGACGAAACGGTCTTCGATCTCGCGCATCTGCGCGGAAATGCGTACGAGCACGGCCATTTCGGCGAGGCTGTGGCCCTTGTTCTGCAGCGCCTCGATCTCGTCGCCGATGAGGCGGGCCTCCTCTTCGGAGTCCCAAGCGCCCGTCACCGTGACCTTCTCGCCGGCCTCGTCGTCGGTGAAGAGCGTCTTGCCGAGCCGGCCCTCATTGTGGGCGATCAGCGAAGCGGCGGCGGCGAGGATGTGGCCCGTCGAACGGTAGTTGCGTTCGAGCTTCACCACCGTCGCGCCGGGGAAGTCGTGCTCGAAGCGCAGGATGTTGTCGACCTCGGCCCCGCGCCAGCCATAGATCGACTGGT
>CAYNUN010000286.1:0-3358 GCA_964400345.1 uncultured Methylobacteriaceae bacterium | reverse complement strand
AAAAGGTCCGTCTCGCACTCTTCCTTGAAGGTGGTCTCGATGATGCCCGCGCGGCCGCCGCCGTTCGCCGAAGCGTAGGACAGGCCGAGGTCATGCGCGTTGCCCGACGCGTCCTGATGGATCGCGATCAGGGTCGGCACGCCGCCGCCGCGCTGATACTCGGAACGCACGGTATGGCCGGGGCCCTTCGGGGCGACCATGAGCACGTCGAGATCCTTGCGGGGCTCGATGAGGTTGAAATGCACGTTGAGGCCGTGCGCGAACATCAGCGCCGCGCCGGGCTTCATGTTGGCGTGCAGCTCGTCGCGATAGATGTCGGCCTGGAGCTCGTCCGGCGTCAGCATCATCACCACGTCGGCCCATTTGGCGGCTTCGACGACGGTCATGACCTTGAGGCCTTCGCCTTCGGCCTTCTTGGCCGTCGGGGAGCCCGCGCGCAGCGCGACCGCGATGTTCTTCACGCCGCTGTCGCGGAGGTTCAGCGCATGGGCGTGGCCCTGCGAACCATAGCCGACGATCACGACGTTCTTGGTCTTGATCAGATTGATGTCCGCGTCGCGGTCGTAATAAACGCGCATGCTCGATGGTCTCCTTGGGGACGTCTTTTTCAGGCGGGTGAGGTGCGCTTAAGCGGCGCGGCGAAAGGAATCAAGCGGGATCGCGGCAGGTCTGCCTTTCATGACGCGCCTCCCGCGAATGGAAGCACCGAAGCGGCCAGCAGAACGGCCATCGTGATGTTGAAGGCGCGCAGCCGCGCGGGCACGGAGAGGAAGCCCCTGAGCGCCACGCCGAAGCCCGCCCAGCAGCCGTTGGCGGGCAGGGCCACGAAGGCGAAGACCAGCGAGATCAGCGCGACGCTTGCGACGAAGGCGTCCGGCCGGACATGGACGGCCGAAGCGGCGACGGCGACCGTCCAGGCCTTGGGATTGATCCACTGGAAGAGGGCCGCCTCCACGAAGCTCAGCGGTCGGCCGGCGTCCTTCGCGACGCCGAAACCGCCCGAAGAGGCGAGCTTCCAAGCGAGCCACAGCATGTAGGCGATCGAGGCGATGCGCAGGGCGTCATGCAGGAGAGGCGACGCCGTGATCGCGGCGCCGAGCCCCATTCCGACGAGGGCGAGCATCGCCGCGAAACCGAGAGCCACGCCCAGCATATGCGGCATCGTCCGGCGGAAGCCGAAATTCACCCCCGACGCGAGCAGCATCATCGTGTTCGGGCCCGGCGTGGCGGAGGTCACGACGGCGAACACGACGAGCGCCAGAAATGCGTCGGGAGGAAGAGGCATCACATGCTCTCGGCGCCGCGGCTCATGGCCGCGATGCCGGTGCGCGACACTTCGGCGAGACCGACGCCGGACATCAGGCGCAGGAAGCGCTCGACGTCGTCCGACGTTCCGGTGAGCTCGAACACGAAGGAGGTCAGCGTGGCGTCCACCGTGCGCGCACCGAAGGCCTGAGCCAGGCGAAGCGCTTCGACGCGCTGCTCGCCCTTGCCCGTGACCTTGACGAGCGCGAGTTCGCGCTCGATCGCGTCGCCCGAAACGGTGAGATCGATGACCTTGTGCACGGGGATCAACCGATCGAGCTGATGCTTGATCTGCTCGATCACGTTCGACGTGCCGGTGGTGACGATGGTGATGCGCGAGACGTGCTGCTCGTGCTCCGTCTCGGAGACCGTCAGGCTCTCGATATTGTATCCGCGACCGGAGAACAGCCCCGCGATGCGGGCGAGAACGCCCGGCTCGTTGTCGACGAGCACGGAGAGCGTATGCCGGGCGAGAACCTGTCGCTTCGGCGGATCGGAATAGTGGGACTTCATCGGCATCGTCTCTCTCGGCTTCTTTTTGATGGGGTTCGATCAGGCGGGCAGCGAAAAGGGGCCGGCGACGGGCTCGTCGGCTTCGTCATGGGCGACGAGCCAAGGCTCGGCCATGGCGGCCGCATGCCAGGCACGGAAGGCGGGCGTGTCGAGGACGGCGTCGCGCCAGGCGGCGGCGACCGGATCGAGCGTGATGGAATAGGTCGCGAAACGGGTCGCGACGGGAGCGTACATCGCGTCCGCCGCCGAGAAGGCCCCGAACAGGAAGGGTCCGCCCTGTCCGAAGCGCTCCCGCGCGGTACGCCAGAGATGCGTGATGCGGGCGACGTCCTTCGCCACCGCCTCGCCGCGATCCTTCGCCGGATGGCGCTTGCGGATGTTCATCGGGCAGCCCGCGCGCAGCGCTCGGAAGCCCGCATGCATTTCGTTGGAGATCGCGCGGGCGAAGGCGCGGGCTTTCGGATCCTTCGGCCAGACGTTCCGGTCGGGGAAACGCTCGGCGAGATGCTCCATGATCGCGAGGGACTCCCACACCGTCACGTCGCCGTCGACGAGGATCGGCACGGTGGAGCCCGCGCCGTAGGCGTCGACGCGCGGCCGGAATTCCGGCGTGTCGAGCGGGATCACGTCCTCCTCGAAGGGGATGCCCAGCATGGACATGAGGATCCACGGCCGGAGCGACCAGGAGGAATAGGCCTTGTTCGCGATCACGAGCTTCACGATGCGAAATCCTGAACGGCACGAACGGCGGGCGCACCGGGACAGCGCGCGGCGCGCCGGGCGAACGCACGGTCCAAGGTGAGGAAGACGGCGGCCTTCTGGGCAAGTGCGAGATGGACGGCGTCGGCGAAATCGAGACCGAGCTTGGCATAGGACAAGGCGGCATCGATCTCGTCGGCGGGATCGAACAGCACGTTCGGCATTTCGCCCAGCCGCTCGAAGCTGTCGATGACCGTACGGGCGTCGTGCCTGTAGATGCTGCGCATCACCCATTCGGTCTCGAGCAATACCGTCGGGATGATGATGATTTCGTCGTTGACGAAACGCGCGGCTACGGCAGGAAAGTCGGGATCCTGCCGTCGCGCGAGAAAAGTCACGAGCACATTGGTGTCGATGGCGATCACCGCGACCATTCCTTTCGGAAATGCTCGGCGACCGCAG
The DNA here is from genome assembly GCA_964400345.1 of uncultured Methylobacteriaceae bacterium. Lineage (GTDB taxonomy): Bacteria > Pseudomonadota > Alphaproteobacteria > Rhizobiales > Beijerinckiaceae > JAIXZO01. The sequence continues at coordinate 379 of CAYNUN010000286.1, read as the reverse complement.
CATCGATCTCTTCCCAACTCGGCATAGGACCGCCCGGGTCGAGACGGCCCGCGACCGCAGCGACTTCATCCGGTGTAGGGCGACGAAGCTGCTTTCTCTTGCGACGCAGAATGACGGAATCGCCCTGCACCTCGACGGACAGGTCCGCTCCCGGGCGCAGGCCGAGGCGGTCCCGAACGGCTTTCGGGATCACCACCTGCCCTTTGCTCGACACGCGCGTCGTTTCCATGGCCCTCGCCCTCGGAAGGTAAGACGGATGTAAGATACGCTCCGCCCGACCCTGCCGCAATCGACGTCAGACGAGCATCTTGCCCTTGGCGTCGATGACGCTGCCGATGTCGGTCGCCGCGTCGCCGAGGATCATCTCGTTGTGCGCCTT
>CAYNUN010000285.1:0-3359 GCA_964400345.1 uncultured Methylobacteriaceae bacterium | reverse complement strand
TTCCAGAGGCTCGCGCGGCGAAGGGCGTCTTCCACCACGGCATCGAGCTCGTCCTTGGTCGAGGCGAGACCGTGGAGCCGCGGACCATAGGCCACGTTCTCATAGATCGATTTGGGGAAGGGATTGGGCTTCTGGAAGACCATTCCGACCCGCGCCCTGAGCTGCACGACGTCGATCTCGGGATCATAGACGTCCCTTCCGTCGACCTCGATCAGGCCGGTGACGCGGCAGATCGGGATCGTGTCGTTCATCCGGTTGATGCAGCGCAGGAAGGTGGATTTTCCGCAGCCGGACGGGCCGATGAAGGCGGTGACCGCCCGTTCCGGCACGTCGACGGCGACCTGCTGAAGAGCATGCTTGTCGCCGTAATGGACGTTGACGTCGCGCGCGACGACCTTGGCGCGCGGTCGTTCGATCGCGGTTTGGGCGGGATCGCGGGTGAGGACGGCGTCGGACATGAGCGTTTTCCTTGTCGCCTTGGGGCTTACCAGCGGCGCTCGAAGCGGCGGCGGATGACGATGGCGGCCGCATTCATCACGAAGAGGAATGCGAGCATCACGAGGATCGCGCCGGCGGTCTTCTGCTGGAACGCGGGTTCGGGAAGGTCGGACCAGAGATAGACCTGCACCGGCAGCACGGTGGAAGCGTCGGTGATCGCCTGCGGCACGTCGACGATGAAGGCGACCATGCCGATGAGCAGGAGCGGCGCGGTTTCGCCCAGCGCATGCGCCATGCCGATGATGGTTCCCGTCATGATGCCGGGGACCGCGGCGGGCAGAACGTGGTGGAACACGGCCTGCTGCTGCGATGCGCCGACGCCGAGCGCGGCCTCCTTGATCGACGGCGGAACGCTTTTCAGCGCGGCCCGCGAAGCGATGATGATCGTGGGGAGAACGAGCAGCGCGAGCACGAGACCGCCGACCAGCGGCGCCGAGCGGGGAAGATCGAAGAAGTTCAGGAAGATCGCGAGCCCCAGCAGGCCGAAGACGATCGAGGGCACGGCCGCGAGATTGTTGATGTTGACCTCGATGAGGTCGGTCACGCGGTTCTTCGGCGCGAATTCCTCGAGATAGATCGCGGCGAGCACGCCGATGGGCACGCAGAGGAGCAGCGTGACGAGCATGGTCCAGGCGGTGCCGACGAGGGCGCCGCGGATGCCCGCGAGCTCCGGCTCGCGGCTGTCGCCCGAGGTGAAGAAGCGCGTGTTGAAATGCGCCTCCACCTTCCCGGTCGCCCGGAAATGTTCGAGGAAGGCGATCTCCTGATCGGTGATCTTCCGTTCGGACGCCGGCCGGTTGAAGGTGACGATCCGCCATTCCGAGAAGGATTTCGCCTCCGCGAGCGGCAGCAGCACGACGCCCTTGGCCTGCGACGCCTCCAGCGTCTCGATCTTCACGAGACCGCCCCCGAGGCCGACCAGAAGGCTCGGCATCGTCTCGTCGAGCGTTTCGGCCGCGTCCTTCGCGGTCGCCCGCGCTTCGAGAGCCTCGGCCTTCGCCGCGGCGTCCTTCGCCCGCTCGACGGAGCCTTGGCGGGCATAGCGTTCCGCCTCGGCCCGATGAGCCTTGGCCGCGACGCCGTGAGCGGCCTTCAGCGCGACGAGCGTTTCGGCGAAGCCGGGCTGCGACAGGGTCACGGTCACGGTTCCGGACACGCCGTCGACGGCGGCGACGCCGCGGCCCGGCGCGGAGGACACTTCGCGTCGCGACTTGAGGAACATGTCCGCATCGTCCGAGAGCAGCAGGCGCGTCTCGACCGACGACCCGATCAGTTGCGGCTCCGCCACCAGACGATCGACGAGATCCTCCGTCGCGCCCACGGAGAGAAGGCGCGTCAGCGTGCGTTCGGCGCTGCGCCCCTGCAGACCCGGGACGGCGGCCTTCAGCGCGTCGCGCGTGACGGGGAAGAAATCGGCCCCGCGGATCGCGGCTTCGTCGCGCCGGCCGCCGGGATCGATCGCGTCCTGCGTGATCGCGAGATCGAGCACGAGGCTGTGCGCCTTGAAGACGGGCAACCCTTTGGTGACGACGTCGAACAGCAGAAAGGCGAGGAACAGCGCGGTCAACGACAGGGCGCCGATCCCCAAGGCGCGGAAGCGCCGTTCGGAGCGATAGCGCGCACGGATGCGGAGCTTCGCCGCTTCCGAAGTCATGTCGAGCACCGGGCGCACCGGGGCGAGGCCGGAAGCGGAGATGTCAGTCATATTGCTCTCGGTAGCGGCGCACGATCTGCAGGGCGATGACGTTGAGGACGAGCGTGACGAAGAACAGGACGAAGCCGAGCGCGAAGGCCGCCAGCGTCTTGGCGCTGTCGAATTCCTGATCGCCGACGAGGATCGTCTTGATCTGCACGGTGATGGTGGTGACCGCATCGAGCGGGTTGAAGCTGAGATTCGCCGCGAGACCGGCGGCCATGACGACGATCATGGTCTCGCCGACGGCGCGGCTGATGGCGAGCATGAAGGCCGACACGATGCCCGGCAGCGCGGCGGGAAGGACCACGCGACGGACCGTCTCCGACTTGGTCGAGCCGAGCGCATAGGCCCCGTCGCGCAGGCTCTGGGGCACGGCGTTGATGACGTCGTCCGCGAGCGAGGAGATGAAGGGGATGATCATCATGCCCATCACCAGCCCGGCCGCGAGCGCGCTTTCGGACGCGACGTCGAGCCCGGCGCGTTCGCCGAAGGCCCGCACCAGCGGCGCCACGGTGAGCGCGGCGAAGAAGCCCAGCACCACCGTGGGGATGCCCGCGAGGATTTCGAGCACCGGCTTGGCGAAATCGCGGACGCGGGGACCCGCATATTCCGCCAGATAGATCGCCGAGAAGAGGCCGAGGGGCCCCGCCACCAGCATCGCGATGACCGTGATGAGCAGGGTGCCGGTCAGCAGCGGGAGGAAGCCGAAAGCGGTGCGGATCTCGCCCTGATCGGCCCGCAGCGCGGCCTGGGGGTTCCACTGGGTGCCGAAGAGAAATTCGGAAACCGTCGGCCGCCCCTTCAGCGACGGATCGAAGAAGAAGCGGAAGGTCTCGAACACGACGGAGAAGACGATGCCGATCGTGGTCAGAACGGCGATCGCGGCGCAGGCGATCAGGATCACCCGAACCACCGCCTCGAAGCGGTTGCGGGCCCGGAAGGCCGGGGTGATCCGCCGATGCACCACGAGGAACCCCGCCGCCGCCGCAAGGAGGCCCAGCCCGAAGACCGCCGCGCGGCCGTTCTCGCGGGTCGAGGTCAGTTCGGCCGCGGCCGACCGGAGCGATGCGGGAGGCACGACCGCGACATGTCCGGCCGCAGCGGACATGAGGTCGCGCATGACGACGGCGCGTTTCAGGACGTCCGCCGTCGCCTCGGCCGGCAT
>CAYNUN010000284.1:0-3369 GCA_964400345.1 uncultured Methylobacteriaceae bacterium | reverse complement strand
CGGGACCGCGCGCTCCGCGACGACGGTCGCGCCCGCCGGCGCGAGGCGGTCGCCCAGCACGGCCACGGTCTTCTTCACCACGCTCGGCTTCAGCCCCGGCAGCAGCGTCGAAATCACGCCCACGCGCAGCGGCGAGAAGGCCGCCACGCGGATGGCCGGTCGCGGCCCGAGCGCCTTCTCGCCCGCCTCGACGACGGGCGCCGGAACCGCGAAGGGAATGATCTTCACCGTCCCGATCATCTCGCCCGCGACGACCGGCTTCCACGCCGGAAGCGTCGCGACGGTCACGGCTTCGTCGATCATGTTGAAACGATCGATCGCGGCGGCGTCCACGACCAGCAGCCCCGCATGTTCGGCGAAGAGATTGGCGCGGCCCGTGAAGGGCTTGTCGACCCGCGCCCCCTCGCCCGCCGCAGCCCGGGCGAGCCGCTGCGCGGCCTCGTCCTCGTGCAGATCGTCCGGCGCGAGCCGCGCCACGACGATGTCCGCGATGCCCGCCGCCGCGAGGCGTGCGAGATCGTCCCGGGTGAGCCGCGCGCCCTTCTTGATGACGAGATCGCCCGAACGCACGGAATGCGCGGCGATCGCGCCTTCGGCCTCGGCGACCGGGACGGGTCCGAATTTCATGCGGCGGCCGAAGCCTTCGTCCCGCCCGCCGCGGCCTCGGGCTTCAGCCGCAGCGCGGCGGTGATTTCCCCCATGATCGACAGCGCGATCTCCGCCGGGCTCCCCGCCCCGATGGGCAGGCCGATCGGCGCGCGGATGCGCCCGATCTCCGCGTCCGAGAAGCCCGCCTCCTTCAGCCGTTCGACCCGGCGTCCATGCGTCTTCCGCGACCCGAGCGCGCCCACATAGAAGCATTGCGAATGCAGCGCGATGCGCAGGCCGGGATCGTCGATCTTCGGATCATGCGTCAGCGCGACGAAGGCCGTGTAACGGTCGACGCCGAGCTTCGGCAGCGCCTCGTCCGGCCATGCCGCGATCACGGGCACGTCGGGAAAGCGTTCCGGCGTGGCGAAGGCCGTGCGCGGGTCGACGACCACCACGTCGTGCCCGAGCACCTTGGCGATCGACGCGAGCGCCTGCGAGATATGCACCGCGCCGAGGCAGAGGATGCGCAGCGGCGGCGTCTGGACCGCGAGGAAGAGCGGCCCCTCGGGCGTGTCGACCGTGCCGCTCTTTCCCGAGCGGATCGCGGCGGCGAGGATGTCGGCGAGCGGATCCGACGCGATGTCGGCCTCCCGCACGAGCCGTTGTTCGCCCGACGCCGTGTCGGTCACCACCACCGTCGCGCGCCGCGCGGCGCGTTCGGCGTTCAGTTCGGAGAGAAGGGAAAGCTTCATCAGTCCACCTTCTCGACATAGACGGCGATCTTGCCGCCGCAGGACAGGCCCACGCGCCAGGCGGTCTCGTCGGCGACGCCGAATTCGAGAAGTCGCGGCTTGCCGCTCTCGATCACGTCCATCGCTTCCGTCACCACCGCGCCCTCGACGCAGCCGCCGGACACCGATCCCAGAAAATTGCCGTCCTCGTCGATGACGAGGCGGCTTCCCACCGGCCGCGGCGCGGAACCCCAAGTGTCGACGACCGTCGCCACGGCGACGCCCTTTCCGGCACGACGCCAAGCCTCGGCGCTGTTCAGAATGTCTTCGTCGGTCGAAAGCATCGGCGACCTCGCCTTCTTGTTCTCGTTCAGCCGAAACGCCGCAGAAGCCGCCGCGGATCGGTCTCCGCCGACGGTTCCCGCGACAATGCGGCGACCAGCGTCTCCATGGAGGAGAGATTATGGATCGGACGGAATTCGTCCACATGCGGCAGCATGGCGCGGATCCCCGCGGCACGCGGTTCGAAACCGTCGAAACGCAGCAGGGGATTGAGCCAGACGAGCTTCCGGCAGGACCGATGCAGCCTGCCCGCCTCCTCCGCGAGATCGTCCGCCCCGTCCCGTTCGAGCCCGTCCGTGAACAGAAGCACCACGGCCCCCTGCCCCAGCACGCGGCGCGACCAATGCAGGTTGAACTCGTGCAGACATGTGGAGATCCGCGTGCCTCCCGACCAGTCCTGCACCTGCCGCGAGCATCGCGCGAGCGCTTCGTCGGGGTCGCGGCTCTTCAGCGCGCGGGTCACGTTGTTGAGGCGCGTCCCGAACAGGAAGGTCTGCACCCGCCGCCGCGAGTCCGTCAGCGCGTGCAGGAAATGCAGGAACAGGCGGGTGTATTCCGCCATCGAACCGGAAATGTCGCACAGCGCCACGATCGGAGGATGCTTCAACGCCGGCTCCCGCCGCGCGAGATCGATGAGCCCTCCCCCCGCCCGCATCGAATTCCGGAAGGTGCGGCGCGGATCGATGCGCGCTCCGACCCGAGACGCGATGAAGCGGCGCGTCCGGATGCGGTCGTCCGGCAGCGCCATGCGGCCGATTATCGCCCGCGCCTTCGCGATCTCTTCCGCCGTCATCTGCGCGAAGTCCTTGCCGCGCAGGATTTCGCGCTCCGACACCGTGAGCCGCGCGGAGATTTCGATCTTCTCCTCCTTCGGCGGCTCCGGCTCCTTGCCCGTCTTGAAGAGCGACTGCGCCACGCGCAGCGCGCCCGCGTCCGGCTTCTTCGCTTCGGGGTCGGGAGCCGACGGCGATTTCGGGGAAAGCGTGGCGATCAGCTTGTCCATGAAGGCGCGCCTGCGCCAGAAGATCCGGAAGGCCTGATCGAAGATCTCGTGATGCTCGTGCTTCTTCACGAAGACGGCATGCAGCGTCCAATAGAAATCGGCCTTGTTCCCGACCCGCGCCGCCTCCACCGCCGCGAGCGCATCGAGCACCGATCCCGGCCCCACGGGCAGGCCGGCGTCCCGCAGCGCGCGGGCGAAATAGGCGATGTTCTCGGGAAGGCGGCCGGGTTCGGTCATGGCGCGAAGCTTCGCTCAAAGGGACAGGCCGCAGCGGTCGCGGTGTGCGCCCTTCTCCCCTTGCGGGAGAAGAGCCCGCCCCGGACTTGATCCGGGGTGGCGCGAAGCGCCGGATGAGGGGTCTCGCAATCGTTCCAGGCAGCCGCACGCGGCGCGAGACGAGCATGAACGGCCGCCATCGCAAGACCCCTCATCCGGCCCGCCTCCGGCGGTCCACCCCTCGCGGCTGAAAACGCTCTGCGTTTTCTTCTCGCCGCTCGACCCGCAAGGGGAGAAGGGATGCGCTTACCCCCCGCGGATCGTGCTGGAAGTGTCATCCCGGCCGCAGCGAAGCGGAGAGCCGGGATCCAGAAAAGGCCACCGCCCGCTCGACGCCCCGCCGTCTTCCTGGATCCCGGGTCCGCTCCGCGGCCCGGGATGACACAGGAGGATGATCCCGAACACCCGAAAACCTCATGGTGAGGA
>CAYNUN010000283.1:0-3381 GCA_964400345.1 uncultured Methylobacteriaceae bacterium | reverse complement strand
TATCTCGCCCAGATCTTCGGCGGCATCCCGATGAATCAGGGCGAATTCGTCCGCCTGCAGGAGCTCGGCCTTACGCCCGGCCGCATCGCGGCCGCGCGCACGCCCGTGATCGAAACGCTGATCGCCACGGGCAATACGCCGCGAAGCCGCGCCCGGCTGGTGGAGCTCATCCGCGCCGCGCAGGGTTCCGCCACCATGGGCGATCCGGGTCTCGACGAGACCATGGAGGCGATCCGCGAGGAGATGCGGAAATTCGCGGCGGCCGAGGTCGAGCCCCATGCCCATGATTGGCATCTGAAGAACGAATACATCCCTCTCGACGTCGTGAAGGGCCTCGCCGATCTCGGCGTGTTCGGCCTCACGCTGCCCGAGGAATACGGCGGCATGGGCCTCGGCAAGATCTCGATGTGCGTCGTGTCGGAGGAGCTTTCGCGCGCCTATATCGGCGTCGGCTCGCTGGGCACGCGGTCCGAAATCGCGGCCGAACTCATCCTGTGCGGCGGCACCGAAGAGCAGAAGGCGCATTGGCTGCCCCGCATCGCCTCGGGCGAGATCCTGCCGACGGCGGTCTTCACCGAACCGAATACGGGATCGGACCTCGCCTCGCTCAAGACCCGCGCGGTGCGTGAGGGCGACGTCTACAGGGTCACCGGCAACAAGACCTGGATCACCCATCCGGTCCGGGCCGACATGATGACGATGCTGGTCCGCACCGATCCGCGCGAACCGGGCTACAAGGGCCTCTCCATCCTGCTCGGCGAGAAGGACCGCGGCACCGACGAGAACCCGTTTCCCACCGCGGGCATCACGGGCGGCGAGATCGAGGTGCTCGGCTATCGCGGCATGAAGGAATACGAGCTCGCCTTCGACGGTTTCGAAGTACCCGCCGCGAACCTTTTGGGCGGGGTCGAGGGGCAGGGCTTCAAGCAGCTGATGCAGACCTTCGAATCCGCCCGCATCCAGACGGCGGCGCGCGCGGTGGGCGTCGCCCAGTCGGCGCTCGACATCGGCCTGCGCTACGCCGAGGAGCGCGTGCAGTTCGGCAAGCCGCTCGTCGAATTCCCGCGCGTGGCGGACAAGATCGCGATCATGGCGGTCGAGGTGAACATCGCCCGCCAGCTCACTTATTTCTCCGCCCGCGCCAAGGACGCCGAAAAGCGCTGCGACGTCGAGGCGGGGATGGCGAAGCTCCTCGCCGCGCGCGTGGCATGGGCCGCGGCCGACAACGCCCTGCAGATCCACGGCGGCAACGGTTTCGCGCTGGAATACAAGATCTCCCGCGTCCTTTGCGACGCGCGCATCCTCAACATCTTCGAAGGCGCGGCCGAGATCCAGGCGCAGGTGATCGCCCGGCGCATCCTCGAAGGGGCGAATTGAGGCGAGGAGGGCGGGCCGGTCCGCCGACCCGCCTGCTCGGGTCGGGCATCATCCCGACCCGCGCGGCGGTCGCACCGAAAGCGTAGTCTCTGCGCCTGAACCTTCGCCGCAGTCCCGCGTTTCTCCTCCCGCCTCGAGGAGAATCTTCGCCATGGACACCCTGCGCATCCCCTACGGCGCCTTCGTGCTCGTCTGCGACGGAGCGAAGGCGCTGCTGCTCCACAATTCCGGCGACGCCGAGCTTCTCGACCTCAAGGTCGAGAAGGTGATGGAGCAGGACAACCCCAAGACGTCCGAACAGATGTCGGATCACGAGGGCCGCGTGTTCCACGGCGGCCATCGGTCCCCGACGGACAAGACCGACATCCACGACATGACCGAGGAGCGCTTCGCCCGGAACGTCGCGGCCATGCTCGCGGAGCGGGTGTCGGACCCCCGCTTCGAACGGCTGTTCGTGGTGGCCGCGCCCCGCACGCTCGCGGTGCTGCGCAAGGAGATGAGCCCGCAGGTGGCGGGCCGGATCGTCGCCGAGATCGACAAGGATCTCGTCCGCCGCCCGGTGCACGAGATCGAGCGGCTTCTGGGAGGCAACAGCGGCGGGACGTGACCCGCCGCCCCCTCAGCCGCCATGCGCGCGGCGAAGCGCGCAGTCGAGATCGGCGTAAAGATCGTCCGGATCCTCGATGCCCGCCGAGAGCCGCAGCAGATCGGGCGGGCAGGGCGTGCCCGGCCCTTCGATCGAGGCGCGGTGTTCGATGAGGCTTTCGACGCCGCCGAGCGAGGTGGCGCGCTTCCACAATTCGACGCCGGCCGCGGTCGCCACGGCGCTCGCCTCCCCGCCCTTGGCGCGGATCGAGAGCATATGGCCGAAGCCGCCCTGCATCTGCCGGACGGCGAGCGCATGCTGCGGATGGCTCGGAAGGCCCGGATAGAGCACCTCGGCAACATGCGGATGGTTCGCGAAGCGCTGCGCGAGGTCGAGCGCCGACGCGGATGCCGCGCGGACGCGCAGATCGAGCGTGCGCATGCCGCGCATCAGCAGATAGGCCTCGAAGGGTCCGAGGATCGCCCCCAGCATCTTGCGGTTGCGCGTGACGCGCTGGGCGAAGGCGTCGTCCTCGCGGAAGCACAGCGCGCCCGCCACCACGTCGGAATGGCCGTTGAGCGCCTTGGTCGCGGCATGCATGACGACGTCGGCGCCGAGCGTCAGGGGGCGGGTGAAGACGGGCGTCGCCGCGGTGGAGTCCACGGCGAGCTTCGCCCCCGCCGCATGCGCGATCGCGGCCGCGGCCGCGAGGTCGGTGACGGTCCAGAGCGGGTTCGAGGGCGTCTCCACCCAGACGAGCTTGGTGCGGCCCGGCTTCATCGCGGCGCGCAGCGCTTCGAGATCGCTCGTGTCGACGAGTTCGACCTCGAGCCCCCAATGCGTCGCGTCCTCGAGCAGCCAGTTCCGCAGCGCCCAATACATCACCGTCGGCGCGACCACGTGGTCGCCCGGCGCGAGCGCGAGGAAGACGGAGGTCGCCGCCGCCATGCCCGAGCCGAACAGCAGGCAGGTCGAGGCCTCTTCCCACATCGCCAGGACCGCTTCGGCCTCGCGGACGGTCTCGTTGTCGGGCCGTCCATAGACGAAGCCGGACGTATAGCGGTTGTCCGGATCGCGGATGAAGGTGGTCGCGACATGGATCGGCGGGACCACGGCCTTTGTGATCGGGTCGACCTTGCCCAAGGCCTGCGCGGAGAGGCTGCGTTTCGACCAGCGGCGCGAGGAGCGGGAATCGGTCATGACGTCGGTCCGGAACCGGAGGGCGCGCGGCGCGGAAGCGCCGGCGGGCGGAACGGACCGCCGGGTGTCCGAATAGCGGAGCGGAAGGACCGCCGCAATTCGCGTCACGTCCCGTCCGACATGCGCTTGCAAAGCGGATCGAAACCCCCTATTCAAGCGCCACTCTGGACGGCCCGCCCCAAGGCGGCGCGGGGCTGTAGCTCAGATGGGAGAGCGCT
>CAYNUN010000282.1:0-3384 GCA_964400345.1 uncultured Methylobacteriaceae bacterium | reverse complement strand
CAAGCTCGCCTCCGCCCGCTATCTCGACGACCTGCCGACGCAGGGCTCGGAGAGCGGCCACGCCTTCCGCGATCTCGCGATGGAGGAGGAGGTCCACAAGCTCACCCAGTCGCTCGGGGTCGGCGCGCAGTTCGGCGGCAAATATTTCTGCCACGACGTCCGCGTCATCCGCCTGCCGCGCCACGGCGCATCCATGCCGATCGGCCTCGGCGTCTCCTGCTCCGCCGACCGTCAGGCCAAGGCGAAGATCACCCGTCAGGGCGTGTTCCTCGAGCAGCTCGAGACCGACCCCGCCCGCTTCATGCCGCATGTCGAGGAAGGAGCGCTCGGCGGCGACGTCGTGAAGATCGACCTCGCGAAGCCCATGAGCGAGATCCTCGCCACGCTCTCGCGGCATCCGGTGAAGACCCGCCTGTCGTTGACGGGCACGATCATCGTCGCCCGCGACCTGGCGCATGCGAAGATCCGCGAGCGCCTCGAGCGCGGCGAGGCGATGCCCGACCATTTCAAGAACCACCCGGTCTATTACGCGGGTCCCGCCAAGACGCCCGACGGCATGGCCTCGGGCTCCTTCGGCCCCACCACCGCGGGCCGCATGGACGGTTATGTCGATCAATTCCAAGCCGCGGGCGGCTCGATGGTGATGCTCGCCAAGGGCAACCGCTCGGCTCAGGTCCGCGAGGCCTGCGCCAAGCATGGCGGCTTCTATCTCGGCTCAATCGGCGGCCCCGCGGCGCGTCTCGCGCAGGACTGCATCAAGAAGGTCGAGGTTCTGGAGTATCCGGAACTCGGCATGGAGGCGATCTGGAAGGTCGAAGTCGAGGATTTCCCGGCCTTCATCGTCATCGACGACAAGGGCAACGACTTCTTCAAGGAACTGAACCTCGGCTGAGGGTTTCCGCCCCCTCGGTGTCATCCCGGGCGGCGAAGCCGACCCGGGATCCATCCTTCCGGTCGTGCGGCGAGCGGGCCGCGGTTTCTGGATCCCGGCTCTCCGCTTCGCTGCGGCCGGGATGACACACCGAGGGTCGCCATCTTGCGCCGAACCGTTCTCGCCCTCGCCGTCCTCGCGGCCGCCGCCCCCGCCTCCGCGGGCATGCTCGACACGCCCGATTGCCGTCGCGACCTTTTCCAGACGCGCGGCGCGATCACGACCTCGCGGGACCGGCTCGTCGCGGCCGTTCCCGCCGAACGTCCGGACCGATGCCGCGTCCAGCGGCGTCACGTCGAGGTGATGAAGCGCGCGGGCGAAGTCTATGCCCGCTGCATGACGGAGCCCGATCGGAGCCGCGCGCTCGCGGAGGCGCGCGAGTCCGTGCGCGAATTCGAGACGGAGATCGCCCGCTCCTGCAAGGGGCTCTGACGGCCGCCGTCAGCGGCCCGTCTTCACCCGCGTCCAGAGCCGCGTGATCGCCTTCTGCAGCTTCTCGTCCGGCGAGGTGTTGGTGAACAGCCGCGCGAAGACCGCGTCGTTCGGATAGACGCCCGGATCATTGAGGATCTCCGGCTTCACCAGCGGCTTCGCCGCGAGATTGCCGTTGGCGTAGGACACGAAATTCGAGTTCCGCGCCGCGATGTCCGGGCGCAGCATGAAGTCGATGAAGGCGTAGGCGTGGTCGGGATTCGGCGCATCCTTGGGGATCACCATGGAGTCGAACCACATCAGCGCGCCTTCCTTGGGGATCGCATAGGCGATGTCGACGCCGTTCTTCGCCTCCGCGGCGCGCTTCTTCGCCTGCAGCACGTCGCCCGAATAGCCCAGCACGAGGCATACGTCGCCGTTCGCCAGCGCGTTGATGTATTCGGACGAGTGGAACTTGCGCACGCTGCCGCGGATCTTGCCGAGCGCGTCGGCGGCCTTCCGGTAATCCGCTTCGGTCTTGGAATCCGGGTTCAGCCCGATCGCGCGCAGAATGCCGGGGAACACGTCCTCCGGGCTGTCGAGCACCATCACGCCGCAATCCTTGAACTTGGCGACGATCTCGGGCTTCAGCAGGATCTCCCAGGAGTCGACGGGCCGGTCGCCGAGCCGCTCCTTGGCCTTGGCGACGTTGTAGCCGAGGCCCGTCGTGCCCCACATGTAATTGATCGCGAATCTGTTGCCAGGGTCGAAGGCGGCGAGGCGACGCGCGACGTCCGGCCAGACATTGCCCGCATTCTTCAGCTTCGCCCGGTCGATCGGCGTGAACACGCCCGCCGTCGCCATGCGCTGCAGGAAGGGCCCGGAGGGCACGACGACGTCATAGCCGGATTTCCCGGCCAGCATCTTGGTCTCGACGATCTCGTTGTTGTCGTAGGTGTCGTAGACGACCTTGATGCCCGTCTCCTTGGTGAAGTCCTCGAGCACCGTCGGGTCGATATAGTCCGTCCAGTTGTAGACGTTGACGACCTTCTCCTGCGCGGCGGCGGGAGCGACGAGGGCGGCGGCGAGGGCAAGGGAGGCGAGGACGCGTTTCATGACGGATTCCCGAAAGGCGAGGTCGAGGGGAACGCTAGGGTGAGGGGGGCGAGGGGGCAAGGGGGGCTCATTGCACCGTCATGGTCCGGCTCGTCCCGACCATCCACGTCTTTACTTCCGACGCTGCCGCCGGACTGGAAGACGTGGATGCCCGGCACGAGGCCGGGCATGACGGTCGAGCCTATCTCGCCGCCTTCTCCAGCCGCTCCAACGCGCCGTCGAGCGTTTCGTCCTTCTTGGCGAAGCAGAAGCGCACCGTCGTCGTAACCGCATCTTCGGCATAGAAGGCGGAGACCGGGATCGCCGCGACGCCGAACTCCGTCACCAGCCGCTTGCAGAAGGCGACGTCGTCGTCGAGACCGAGCGGGGCGATGTCTACGGTCAGGAAATAGGTGCCGTGGCTCGGCAGCACGCTGAAGCCGCGTTCCGTCAGCCCCGCCGCGAAACGGTCGCGACTGCGGCTCATCGAGGCGCGCATGCCTTCGAAATAGGAATCGTCCTTGGCGAGGCCGTAGGCCACCGCCGCCTGCAGGTTCGGCGGCGTGGTGAAGGTGATGAACTGATGCGCCTTCGACAGCACGCGCATGAGCGTCGGCGCGGCGCAGACGAGGCCCACCTTCCACCCCGTGAGCGAGAAGATCTTGCCCGCCGAGCCGATCTTCACCGTCCGTTCGCGCATGCCCGGAATCGCGAGCATCGAGACGTGCCGACGGCCGTCGAAGATCACGTGTTCCCACACCTCGTCGCACAGCGCGACGGCGTCATGCGCGATGCAGAATTTCGCGAGGAGTTCGAGCTGCTCCGTCCCGTAGACCGCCGCCGCCGGGTTCAGCGGATTGTTGAGGAGGACGACCCGGGTCTTCTCCGTGAAGGCCTCGGCCAGCATCTCCTCGGTGAAGCGCCAATCGGGCGGGGAGAGCTTCACG
>CAYNUN010000281.1:0-3408 GCA_964400345.1 uncultured Methylobacteriaceae bacterium | reverse complement strand
CCGTATTTCAGGCAATGCGCGCCCCCGGAATTCATCCCGATATTGCCCGCGATCGTGCAGGCGAGCTGGGAGGACGGGTCGGGGGCGTAGAAGAAGCCTTCCCCCATGACGGCGTTGGAGATGGCGAGATTGGTGATGCCCGCCTCGACGCGCATCGTGCGGTCCTTGAAGTCGACGTCGAGCACGCGGTTCATCTTCGACACGCCGATGACGACCGCATCCTCCTGGGGGATCGCGCCGCCCGCGAGCGACGTGCCCGCCCCGCGCGGAACCACCTTGACGCCGTGCTCATGGCAGAAGCGCATGACGGCCGAGACCTGCTCCGTGGTGGAGGGCAGGACGACGGCGAGCGGCATGCGGCGATAGGCCGTGAACGCGTCCGTTTCGAACGCCCGCCGCTCGTCTTCCGAGACCACGAGGCCGCCCGGCGGCAGCAGCCGCGCAAGGCCCGCGATGATCGCCTCGCGGCGCGCGAGAATGCCTTCGTCCGGGGTCGGAAACGCGATGCCCATGATGCTCTCCGCGGCTCGTCGCCGCGAAGCGCGACGACGGCGTAGAACATAGCGCACTCGACGCGGCGGGGGTATCGCGGCAAAATGATCTTCATTGTTGCCCGCCGAGAAAAAGTCGCCGCGTCATGGACGGTTTCTCCGACTTCGAGATCTTCGCTCGCGTCGTGACGGCGGGCTCGATGTCCCACGCCGCGCGCGAGGCCGGCTGTTCTCCGGCGGTCGTCTCCAAGCGGATCCGGCGGCTCGAGGAGCGTCTCGGCACCCGGCTTCTCCAGCGGACCACGCGCCAACTCGCGCTGACCGAAGTGGGGCAGGGTTTCTACGAGCGGGTCGTGGCGATTCTCGCGGGCATCGAAGAAGCGGAGAGCTGGGCATCGAGCGGGTCGTCGGCGGTCAAGGGCGTGTTGAGGGTCTCCGCCCCGACCTCCTTCGGGCGGCTCCATATCGCGCCGCATCTTCCCGCCTTCCTCGCCGAGCACCCCGAGCTGACGATCGATCTCGTCCTGTCGGACGCTTATGTCGACATCGTCGCGGAGGGCTTCGACATGGCGGTCAGGATCGGCGATCTGGAGAATTCGAGCCTCGTCGCGCGGCGGCTCGCGGAAAGCCGGCGCGTGCTCTGCGCCTCGCCGACACATCTCGAACGTCACGGTCGGCCGAAGAGCCTCGCCGATCTCGCGAACCATCCTTTGCTCGCGCACAATGCCGACCAATGGCGGCTCGACGGTCCGGACGGCCCGGTGACGGTCAAGGTCGAAGGGCCGCTGCGCACCAATTCGAGCGAGGTCGTGCGCGAAGCCGTCATCGCCGGCCTCGGCATCGCGCTGCGTTCGACATGGGATGTGGGCCCCGAGCTTCGGACGGGGCGTCTCGAGCGGGTGCTTCCCGACTATGCGGGCTCGCGGAACGTGGGCGTCTTCGCGGTCTATCCGTCGCGGCGGCATCTCGCGCGGAAGGTGCGCGTGTTCATCGACAGGCTGGCCGACGTCTACGGCCCCACCCCGCCCTGGGATCAGGGCTTGGGCTTCGAAGCGGCGTCCCGTGCCGCCGTTTCCTGAGCCGCGACGTCCTCCGCCTTGTGCTCCTTGCGGATCCGGCGGACGACGAAGGCGACGAGCAGGATCGAGAACGGCACCGCCGCGGCCGTGGCGAGGCCGGGATCGAAGGGCAGAAGCCGCGCATCCTTCGCGCCCTTGAAGAGATAGCCGACGAGCCCGACGATGTAATAGCTGATCGCCGCGACCGAGAGGCCCTCCACGGTCTGCTGCAGACGCAGCTGCAGTCGCGTCCGCTCGTTCATGGAGGCCAGCAGATCGCGGTTCTGCCGCTCGATCTCGACGTCGACCCGGGTGCGCAGGAGATTGGCGGCCCGGGCGAGCTTGGTCGAAAGATTGGTCTGTCTTTCCTCCAGCATGGTGCAGGTGCGCAGTGCGGGCGCAATGCGTCGATCGAGGAAGGACGAGAAGGGCGGCCAGCTTTCGACCGGGCTTTCGTCGATCGCGGCCAGACGCTGCCGGACGATGCCGTCGTAAGCGCGGGTGGCGCCGAAACGATAGCTCGACGCCGCGACGTCCGCTTCGAGCGCGGCCGCCAGCCCGGTGATGTCGTCGAGAAGGGCGCGGTCCTCCGCCAGCCCGTCATTGTCCTTCATCGCATCGGCGATTCGGGTGAGCTCGTCCTCGATCCGCTTGACCGAGGGCGCGACGCGCTGCGCCTGCGGAAGCCCGAGCAGAGCGAGGATGCGGTAGGTCTCGATCTCGAGGAGCCGCTGCAGCAGCGCGCCCGCCCGCGGCGGCGTCAAGGAATGGTCGAGAACCAGCACGCGGACGAAGCCGTCCGCATCCGCGCGGTAGTCGGTGGCCGCGAGCGCGCCGCCGCGATTGACGGAGGCCATCGCGAGGCTCGACGGGTCGAACGGTTTGGCGGGGTCGATCTCCGGCGTCGCCGGGAGATAATGCAGATCCACCGAAACCAGATGCGGTCCCGGCTGAGGAAGGCGGCGCATGTCTTCGGCGAGCGCGCCCGCACGCGGGGCGAAGGGCGTGCCTCCTTCCGCGTGGAACTGCCATGTATAGGTGGTGAATTCGGAGTGCTGTTCCCAGCGCAGCGAGCCGTCATGCCATTCGACGCGGTGATGCTTCGCGCCCGTCAGCGGCGCCGAACGGCCGCGGGCCGTGCACCATGCGGCGAGGGCCGCGCGGTCGGCGGCGGCCTGCGCGCCGTCGGTCATGAAGGCGAAATGCAGCATCCTGACCGGACCCGCCACCGCATGGAACGGCCTGGCATGGACCTCGCCGAGAACGAGGTCGCGTTCCGGATGGCTGGTGAACAACGGGCCCGCGGCGCGGACCTCTTCGGCAGGATTCGACGTCATCCGGGTTCCCTCGATCCGTTCAGCCGCGAATCGCCCGCACGCGCTTCGAGGATTCGAAACGCGACATATCATACGCGCCGCGCGCGCGGCCGGATGTCGATGAGCGACGAAACCGTCTGCCGCGCCTCAGGGTCGCAGCGACGCGGCTTGAAAGGGTCGCCCCGGCGTTGCAAAGTCGCGGCCGCCGTCGGCCCGGCGCGCCGACCCGAGGGAGATGACCTTGCCCGAGAAATCCGCGACGCGTCCCGTGCGCGTCGGACTGTTCGTCACCTGCCTCGTCGATCTCATGCGCCCCTCCGTGGGCTTCGCCGCGGTGAAGCTTCTCGAAGATGCGGGCTGCAAGGTCGACGTCCCGAGCCAGACCTGCTGCGGCCAGCCCGCCTTCAATTCCGGCGACCGGGCCAATGCCCGTGCGATCGCGGAGAAGACGATCGCGGCCTTCGAGCGCTACGACTATGTGGTTGCGCCTTCGGGCTCCTGCGCCGGGCAGATCAAGAAGCATTTCCCGGAGCTCTTTCAGGG
>CAYNUN010000280.1:0-3422 GCA_964400345.1 uncultured Methylobacteriaceae bacterium | reverse complement strand
GGTCCCCCGAGGCCGAACAGGAACTGAAAAAGATCCCCTTCTTCGTCAGGGGCAAGGCGCGCCGCAACACCGAGGCCTACGCCGCCGAACATTCGATCCCCGTCATCACCGTGGAGGCGCTGTACGATGCCAAGGCCCATTTCGGGCGCTGAGCCCGTGCCCGTCCGCGTCGTGATCGTGACGCTGGACGACCATCTCGCCGGCGCCGTCGACCGCGCCGCCATGAGGCTCGCCCGCGAAATGCCGGGCCTCGTGCTGACGCTCCATGCCGCCGCCGATTTCGGGCACGAAAGCGCGCTCGCGCGCTGCATCGAGGACATCGAGCGCGCCGACATCGTCGTCGCCTCCATGCTCTTCATGGACGACCATATCCGCGCCGTGCTGCCCGCGCTGAAGGCGCGGCGCGAGCGCTGCGACGCGGTGGTGGGCTGCCTGTCCGCCCCGGAGGTCACCAAGCTCACGCGCCTCGGCAAATTCGTGATGGACGGCGCGCCGAACCCGGCGCTGGCCTTCCTCAAGAAGCTGCGCGGCAGCAGCGACAAGCCCGGCAGCGCCGGCCGCAAGCAGCTCAAGATGCTCCGGCACATCCCGCGCATCCTGCGCTTCATCCCGGGCACGGCGCAGGACATGCGCGCCTGGTTCCTCTGCCTGCAATATTTCCTGTCCGGCTCCGACGAGAACGTCGCGAACATGGTCCGCATGCTCGTGGATCGTTACGCGGCGGGTCCGCGGGCCGCGCTCAAGGGCGCGCTCAAGGTCGAAGCGCCGACCGAATATCCGGACATCGGCGTCTATCATCCGAAAATGCCCGGCCGCATCGCCGAGGACGCCGCGAAGCTGCCCGCCCGGCCCGGCACGACGGGCACGGTCGGCCTGCTCGTGATGCGGTCCTATCTGCTCGCCGGCAACACCGCGCATTACGACGGCGTGATCGCCGCCATGGAGGCCAAGGGCCTGCGCGTCGTCCCCGCCTTCTCCGCGGGTCTCGACGCGCGCCCCGCCGTCGAAGGCTTCTTCATGAAGGACGGCCGCGCGACGATCGACGCGCTGGTCTCGCTCACGGGCTTCTCGCTCGTCGGCGGCCCCGCCTACAACGACGCGGAGGCGGCCGAGGCCGTGCTCGCCGCGCTCGACGTTCCTTATCTCGCCGCCCATGCCCTCGAATTCCAGACGCTCGAGGAATGGGACGCGTCCGACCGCGGCCTCCACCCGGTCGAATCCACGATCATGGTCGCGATCCCCGAACTCGACGGGGCGTCGGGACCGATGATCTTCGGCGGCCGCTCCACCGGCCCCGAAGCGGCGGGCTCGCGGGACATGGCCGTGCATCCGGAACGCGCGGCCATGCTCGCGGCCCGCACGGCCCGTCTGGTCGCCTTGCGCAAGCGCGCCCATGCCGACCGGAAGGTCGCCGTCACCATCTTCAACTTCCCGCCGAATGCCGGCGCGACGGGCACCGCGGCCTTCCTGTCGGTCTTCGAAAGCCTGCACAACACGCTGAAGGCCCTGAAGGCGGACGGCTACACGGTCGACCTGCCCGAAAGCGTCGACGCGCTGCGCGATGCGATCATCCACGGCAATCGCGACCGCTTCGGCACGCCCGCCAATGTCCATGCCCTGATCGGGGCCGAGGATCATCTGCGCCGCGAGACGCGGCTCGCCGAGATCGAGGCGCAATGGGGTCCGGCACCCGGCCGCATCCAGTCCGACGGCCGTTCGATCTTCGTGATGGGCGCGCAGTTCGGCAACGTCTTCGTCGGCGTCCAACCGGCCTTCGGCTGGGAAGGCGACCCGATGCGCCTGCTCTTCGAGCACGGCTTCGCCCCGACCCACGCCTTCTCCGCCTTCTACCGCTGGCTGCGCGAGGATTTCGCGGCGGATGCGGTGCTCCATTTCGGCACGCACGGCGCGCTCGAATTCATGCCCGGCAAGCAGGTGGGCATGTCCGGCGCGTGCTGGCCCGACCATCTGATCGGCGATCTGCCGAACATCTATCTCTACGCCGCCAACAATCCCTCCGAAGGCGCGCTCGCCAAGCGCCGCTCGGCCGCGACGCTGGTGAGCCATCTCACGCCGCCGATCGCCCATGCGGGCCTGTATCGCGGCCTCGCGGAACTCAAGTCGAGCCTCGAACGCCTTCGCGGCCTCGGGCCGGAAGAGGCGCATGAAGCTCCCGCCCTGTTCGCCGCCGTTCAGGCGCAGGCGGCGGCGGTGGATCTCGCCCAAGCGGAACCCGTTTGGAACGGCGATGCGCGGGAGCGGGCCGAAAGCCTCTCCGAGAAGATCCTCGAACTCGAATACACCCTCATCCCGCACGGCCTGCACGTCGTCGGAGCGCCGCCGGCGGAAGCCGCGCGCGCCGATCTCCTCTCCGCCGTCGCCGAAGCCTCCCACGGCGTCCGGCCCGCGCGCGAAACGCTCGAAGCCATCGCGGCGCAGCGCGTCCCGGCCGCACCCGCACCCGCGGACAAGCCCGAGCTTTGGACGGAACTGGCGAAGATCGACCGCCTGCTCTCCGAGGATCACGAGACCAAGGGCATCCTGCACGCGCTCGACGGGCGTTGGCTGCGCCCCGCGCCCGGCGGCGACCTCATCCGGACGCCCGCCGTGCTGCCGACGGGCCGCAACATCCACGGCTTCGACCCGTTCCGCATCCCGAGCCGCTTCGCGGTCGACGACGGTGCGCGTCAGGCCCAGCGCCTGCTCGATCACCACGTCGCGACGGGCGCCGACATGCCCGAAACGGTCGCGATCGTGCTGTGGGGCACCGACAATCTCAAATCCCAAGGCGGGCCGATCGCGCAGGCCATGGCGCTGATGGGCACGGGACCGCGCTTCGACGCCTATGGCCGGCTCTGCGGCGCGGAGCTGAGGCCCCTCGCCGAGCTGGGTCGCCCCCGCATCGACGTGATGATGACGGTGTCGGGCATCTTCCGCGACCTCATGCCCCTGCAGATCCGGATGCTGGCCGAAGCCTGCCTGCTCGCCGCATCGGCCGAAGAGCCGGAAGAGCTGAACTTCGTCCGCAAACACGCGCTGGCCCATATGGCCGAGCGCGGCTGCGATCTCGAAACCGCGGCGCTGCGGGTCTTCGGCAATGCCGACGGCGCCTACGGCGCCAACGTCAATCACATGGTCGAGAGCGGCGCCTGGCAGGACGAGGACGAACTGGCGGAGACATACTGCCGCCGGAAATCCTTCGCCTACGGCGTGTCCGGCCGGCCCGTGCAGACGCCGGAACTGATGCAGTCCGTGCTCGCCGGCGTCGACCTCGCTTATCAGAACCTCGAATCCGTCGAGCTCGGCGTCACCACGCTCGATCAGTATTTCGACACGCTGGGCGGCATCAGCCGCGCGGTCCGTCGCGCGCGCGGCGCGGCGGTGCCCGTCTATATCGGCGACCAGACGCGCGGCGAAGGCAC
>CAYNUN010000279.1:0-3427 GCA_964400345.1 uncultured Methylobacteriaceae bacterium | reverse complement strand
GAGCCGCAGCGAAAAAGCCGGGCGACCGGCCCGCACGTCGCGCGAAGCGACGGCGAAAAGAGGAAAACGCCGATGCAAAGCCGAACGGCCTCCCTGGCCGACCGCCTTCACGCCTGCCACAGTTCCGTCGTCCATGACGTGATGAAGGACATGGGGCTCAGGATCCGCGTGCTGCCCCGGACCATTCTCGGCGTCGACCCTACGATGAAATGCGCGGGGCCCGTCTTCACCGTCCGCGGGCGGCCCGACCCGACGCTCGACAAGCATACCTCGCTCTATGAATGGGCGGGCGTGCTTTCGAAGTCGCCGGCGGGCCATGTCGTTGTCTGCCAGCCGCAGGACGACACCCGCGCGCTGTTCGGCGGCCTTTCCGCCGAGGCGCTGAAGATCAAGGGCGTGCGCGGCTACATCGCCGACGGCGGTTGCCGCGACATTCAGGCGATCATCGATCAGGACTTCCCGGTCTTCGCCCGCTACTGCACGCCGATCGACATCGTCTGCGCCTGGCGCGCCGAGGCCTTCGGCGAGCCGATCGCGATCGGCGGCCATATGGTGAAGCCCGACGACATGATCATCGCCGACCGCGACGGCATCATCCTGATCGACGGCGACGCCGCCGCCGAAGTGATCGCCGCCGCCGAGGTCAAGATGAACACCGAAGGCGAGATGGTGAAGGCGATCCGCGCGGGCGTCGATCCGCAGGAAGCCTATATGAAATATCGCGTCTTCTGAGACGGCGGGGCGGCCGCCCGCGCGGCCGCCCTCCGAACGGACATCGCCATGACCGAAGATTCCCGCCAGATCCTTCTCGATCCGCGCGACAACGTCCTCGTCGTGCGGTCGCGCCTGCGCGCGGGCGACGCGCTCGACCTCGGCGGCGGCGCCGTCGCGATCGCCGACAAGGACGTGCCTCTCGCCCACAAGGTCGCGCGCCGCGCGATCCGTGGCGGCGAGAAGATCCTGAAATACGGCGCGCCGATCGGCGTCGCGACCGCGGACATCCCGGTGGGCGCGCATGTGCATGTCCACAATGTCCGCAGCGACTACACGCCGACCTACACGCTCGATTCGCAGAAGGGAGACGCGGCATGACCATGCAGGGCTGGCTCCGCTCCGACGGCCGCAAGGGCATCCGCAACGTCGTCGCGGTCGCCTATCTCGTCGAATGCGCCCATCACGTCGCCCGCGAGATCGCGCTCCCGCTCCGCGAGGAGGGCGTGCACGTCATCGGCTTTCCGGGCTGCTACCCGAACGACTACGCCCAGCGGATGATGGAGGGGCTCTGCACCCATCCCAATGTCGGCGCGGTGCTGCTCGTCTCGCTCGGCTGCGAGAGCTTCAACAAATACGGGCTGGAACGCGTCGTCCGCGCGAGCGGCCGGCCGGTGAAGACGCTGACCATTCAGGCCACCGGCGGCACCCGCGCCTCCATCGCCGAAGGCCGCGCCTGGGTCGCCGAACGCAAGGCCGAACTCGATGCGATGCCCACCGTCCCGATGCGCGTCGACGAACTCGTGATCGGCACGGTCTGCGGCGGCTCGGACGGCACCTCCGGCATCACCGGCAATCCCGCCGCGGGGCGCGCCTTCGATCTTCTGGTCGAAGCCGGTGCGGCCTGCATCTTCGAGGAGACGGGCGAACTCATCGGCTGCGAGCACATCATGGCCTCGCGCGCGATCACCCCCGCGCTCGGTCTCGTGCTCGAGGAAAGCGTCGCCAAGGCCGCGAAATACTACGCCACGCTCGGCTACGGCTCCTTCGCCGCAGGCAATGCCGACGGCGGCCTCTCCACCATCGAGGAGAAGTCGATGGGCGCCTACGCCAAATCCGGCGCATCGCCCATCTCCGGCCTGCTCAAACCCGGCGACGTCCCGCCGCGCGGAGGGCTCTATCTCCTCGACGTCGTGCCCGACGGGGAGGTGCGCTTCGGCTTCCCCAACATCAACGACAATGCCGAGATCGCGGAACTGATCGCCTGCGGCGCGCATGCGGTCTATTTCGTCACGGGCCGCGGCTCCGTCGTGGGCTCCGCCGTCTCCCCCGTCGTGAAGATCTGCGCCAATCCCGAGACCTACCGCCGCATGTCCGACGACATGGACGTGAATGCGGGCCGCATTCTCGAAGGCGCGGCGACGCTCGACGAGGTCGGGCGCGAGATCTTCGAGCTCACGGTCGGGCTCGGCCGCGGCGGGCGCACCCGCTCCGAGGAACTCGGCCATCAGGAATTCATCCTGACCTACAAGAGCTTCGAGCCCATCGGCCCGAGCTGCCTCCCCGCCGTCGCGTGAGATCATGACCCGGAAACTCCGTTCGCAGGCCTGGTTCGCCGGGAACGACAAGGACGCCTTCATCCACCGGTCCTGGATGAAGAACATGGGACTGCCGGAGGACGCCTTCGACGGCCGCCCCGTCATCGGCATCTGCAACACCTATTCCGAACTCACGCCCTGCAACGCGCATTTCCGCGAACTCGCGGAGCATGTGAAGCGCGGCGTGCTGGATGCGGGCGGGCTGCCGCTGGAATTCCCCGTCTTTTCCTGCGGCGAGAGCAATCTGCGCCCCACCGCGATGCTGTTCCGCAATCTCGCCTCCATGGATGTGGAGGAGGCGATCCGCGGCAACCCGATGGACGGCGTCGTGCTGATGGCGGGCTGCGACAAGACCACGCCGTCGCTGCTGATGGGCGCGGCCTCCTGCGATCTCCCGACCATCCTCCTCTCGGGCGGATCCATGCTGAACGGCCGCTTCAAGGGCCGCACGCTCGGCTCGGGCACCGACGTCTGGAAATTCTCCGAGGACGTCCGCGCCGGCGTGATGAGCGAGGCGGAATTCATGGCGGCCGAAAGCGGCATGTCCCGCTCCGCCGGCCACTGCATGACCATGGGCACGGCCTCGACCATGGCCTCCATGGTCGAAGCGCTGGGCATCACGCTGCCCGGCAACGCCGCCTGGCCCGCCGTCGACGCGCGCCGCAACCGTCTCGCCCGGATGACGGGCCGTCGCATCGTCGACATGGTCCGCGAGGATCTGAAGCCCTCCGCCATCCTCACGAAAGAGGCCTTCGAGAACGCCGTCCGCGTCATCGGCGCGATCGGCGGCTCCACCAATGCCGTCGTCCATCTCCTCGCGATCGCGGGCCGCATCGGCGTCGACTTCACGCTCGACGATTGGGACCGCTGCGGTCGCGACGTGCCGACGCTCGTCGACCTGATGCCCTCCGGCCGCTTCCTGATGGAGGATTTCTGCTATGCGGGCGGCATCCCGGCGCTGATGACGCGCATCCGCGACATGCTGCATCTCGACGCGACGACGGCGACCGGGATGAGCCTCGGCGAGAACATCGCCGATGCGCGGGTCTTCGACGACGAGGTCATCCGCCCGCTCGACCGACCGCTGACGCCGCAGGGCGGCATCGCCGTGCTGCGCG
>CAYNUN010000278.1:0-3434 GCA_964400345.1 uncultured Methylobacteriaceae bacterium | reverse complement strand
CCCTCTCCGTCATGCCCGCGAACGCGGGCATCCACGTCTTCCGCCGCCCAGCACTCGGGGGCCCGCACGGCCGCGCATGACGACGCCGAGGCCGAGCGCCTCGATGCCGTCCCGGCCGGAGCGCCGGGACCCGGCGGACGCGGTGGCCGCCCCTGCCGGGCTCAATGCGCCTCGTCCCAATTCCCCGCCGCCCGCGCGTCCACCTGCAGCGGAACCGAGAGGGTCACCGCCGGATGCGGCGCGTCGACCATGATCCGCCGGACCACCGGGATCGTCGCCTCCACCTCGCCGTCGGGCACTTCGAACACCAGCTCGTCATGCACCTGCAGCAGCATGCGCGCCGAGAGTTTCGCGGCGGCGAGCGCATCCTCCATCCGCACCATCGCGCGGCGGATGATGTCCGCCGCCGAGCCCTGGATCGGCGCATTGATCGCCGCGCGCTCCCTGAAGGCGCGCTCCGCCGGGTTCTTGGAATTGATCTGCGGATAATGCGCCTTCCGCCCGAAGACCGTCGCGACATGGCCGTTCTGCCGGGCGAAGCGCTTGGTCTCTTCCATATAGTCGCGGATGCCCGGGAACCGTTCGAAATATTTCCGGATATAGGCCCCGGCCTCCTCCCGCCCGATGCCGAGCTGGTTGGCGAGGCCGAAGGCCGAAATGCCGTAAATGATGCCGAAATTGATCGCCTTGGCGCGCCGCCGCACCAGCGGGTCCATGCCTTGGACGGGCACGCCGAACATTTCCGAGGCCGTCATCGCATGGATGTCGATCCCCTCCGCGAAGGCGCGGCGCAGCTGCGGGATGTCGGCGATATGCGCGAGCACCCGGAGTTCGATCTGCGAATAGTCGGCCGACAGCAGCTTGTGCCCCGGGGTGGCGACGAAGGCCTGCCGGATCTTCCGGCCTTCCTCCGTGCGCACCGGGATGTTCTGGATGTTGGGGTCGGAGGAGGAGAGCCGCCCCGTCGTCGTCGAGGCCATCGAGAAGGAGGTATGGACGCGCTGCGTCTCGGGATTCACGAAGGTGGGCAGCGCGTCGGCATAGGTCGATTTCAGCTTCGCGAGCTGCCGCCATTCGAGAATGCGCCGGGGCAGTTCATGGCCCTGATCGGCCAATTCCTCCAGCACCTGCGCGCCCGTCGACCACGCGCCCGTCGCCGTCTTCTTCGCGCCGGGCAGGCCCATCTTGCCGAACAGGATGTCGCCGAGCTGCTTCGGCGAGCCGAGATTGAAGGTCTCGCCCGCAAGCTCATGGATCTCCGCCTCGAGCCGCGCCATGGACTGCGCGAATTCGCCCGAAAGCCGCGAGAGCAATTGCCGGTCGATCGCGATGCCGCGCCGCTCCATCCGGGCGAGCACCGGGGCGAGAGGGCGCTCCAGCGTCTCATAGACCGTGGCGAGCCCCTCCGCCGCGAGCCGCGGCTTCAGGATCGACCACAGCCGGAACGTCACGTCCGCGTCCTCCGCCGCATATTCGGCGGCTTTCTCGATCGCGACGCGCGCGAAGCCGATGAAGCTGCGGCCCGTCCCCGCCACGTCGCCGAACTGGATCGTCTTGTGGCCGAGCCGCTTTTCCGAAAGCTCGTCCATCCCGTGGCCGTTGCGGCCCGTGTCCAGCACCGCCGACATCAGCATCGTATCGTCGAAGGGCGCGACGGTGATGCCGTAGCGCTCCAGCACGAGCCGATCATATTTCACGTTCTGCCCGATCTTCAGCACCGTCGGGTCTTCATAGAGCGGCTTCAGCCGGTCGAGCGCCTGCCGCAGCGGGATCTGCCCTTCCACCAGCGCGCCGCCGCCGAAAAGGTCGGCTCCGCCTTCGCTCACATGGCCGAGCGGCACATAGCAGGCGCGGTTCGGCGCGACCGCGAAGGACACGCCCACGAGTTCCGCCCGCATCGCGTCGAGCGAGGTCGTCTCCGTGTCGAAGGCCGTGACGCCCTCCTCGCGCGCCGCAGCGATCCAGCGGTCGAGCGCGTCGAGCGTGCGCACCGTCTCGTAGCGCGAGCGGTCGACCGGGATCGCCGTGATCCGCGCCGCGATGCGTTCGGCCGCCGCGGCGGGCGCGCCCGCGCCGCGGATCTGCGCGGCGGTCTCGCCGTCGGCCTTCGCCGACCCGCTCCCGCCTTCCGGCGCATCGCTCGCCGCGGCGGGTGCGCCGATGTCGGATTCCGTCCGGAATCCGGTGCCTGCGCCCGGCGCCGCGAGTTCGGGATCGGCGTCGACCGCCGTCGCGTCGACGTCGTAGGCCTCCGCGACGCGCCGCGTGATCTGGTTGAATTCCATCGCCTTCAGGAAGGCCACGAGCCGCCGCGGATCGGGATCATGCACCCCGATCTCCTCCACCGGCGTCGTCAGCGGCACATGGTCTTCGAGCCGCACCAGCGTCTTCGAGATGCGCGCGATCGCGGCGTTCTCGATCAGCGCCTCGCGGCGCTTCGGCTGTTTGATCTCCTCCGCCCGGGCGAGCAGCGTTTCGAGATCGCCGTATTCGAGGATGAGCTGCGCCGCCGTCTTCACGCCGATCCCGGGCACGCCGGGCACGTTGTCGACCGGGTCGCCGATCAGCGCCTGCACGTCGACGACCTTGTCGGGCGGCACGCCGAATTTCTCGACCACCTCACCCTCGCCGATCCGCTTGTCCTTCATCGGGTCGAACATGGTCACGCCGTTGCCGACGAGCTGCATCAGATCCTTGTCGGAAGCCACGATCGTGGTCGTCGCGCCCGCCTCCGAAGCGAGCCGCGCATAGGTGGCGATGATGTCGTCGGCCTCGTAGCCCGCCTGTTCGATGCAGGGGATGTCGAAGGCGCGCACGGCGTGCCGGATCACCCGGAACTGCGGCCGCAGATCCTCCGGCGGTTCGGGCCGATGCTCCTTGTATTTGTCGTAGAGCGCGTTGCGGAAGGTGACGGCCGAATGGTCGAGCACCACCGCGAGATGCGTCGGCTTCTCGCCCGCCACGCTCTCGCGCACCAGCCGCCACAACATGTTGCAGAAGCCCGCCACCGCCCCGATCGGCAGCCCGTCCGATTTCCGCGTCAGCGGCGGCAACGCGTGATAGGCGCGGAAGATGTAGGACGAGCCGTCCACGAGGAAGACATGGTCACCCTTCTTCAGGGGTCGAAGCGTATCGGTCATGGCACCCGCGGCGTCGGACGGAATCGGGCCGGGATCATGGCACGCCGGCCGCGCAGGGGGGAGGGGAAGACGAAGCTTGTCCCGTGTCGCGCTCAGGAACGAACCGCCTCCCCCCGCACCGTCATGCCTGCGCATGTCATGCCGTCATGCCCGCGCATGCGGGCATCCACGTCTTGGCGCACGCGATGCGCGAAGGGGTCGGCGGCAGGCGGTAGGCCGTTGGGGGTGGGCGGCAGGCAGGTGGTCGAGACCTCCCGTGTCAACCCGGGGCGCGAAGCGAACCCGGGACCCAAG
>CAYNUN010000277.1:0-3447 GCA_964400345.1 uncultured Methylobacteriaceae bacterium | reverse complement strand
CCAGCTACCCCCTACGGTCGGCTTGGCGATCGGCGCGGTGCCGAAGAACCCGGCCAGCACCGACCGCAATCCCCCGAAATGATAGGCGAGCCCCGCGAGCAGCCCTGCGGTCGCGCCGCCCGCCCAGTGATCGATCACGAAGTTCTGCAGCATGGCGATCATGCCGGCGGGCGAACCGGAGAGCCGTCCCCGCATCAGATCCGAGGTCATCTGCGAGAGGCCCGCGAACAGCGTTCCCGCGACGATGGCGCAGACGGCGGCGGCCATGCAGAGCAGCAATTTGTCCGGAACGCTCCGCTCCGTCCTGATCTTCAAGATCCTGTTGCGTTCGGCCATCGCGGCGACATCCGAAATCGATCAAAAATACGTTTCTCCCCCGAAAAACGAAGGCAGGGAGAGCATACTATCCGTCGTCT
This sequence comes from uncultured Methylobacteriaceae bacterium, assembly GCA_964400345.1. Classification (GTDB taxonomy): domain Bacteria; phylum Pseudomonadota; class Alphaproteobacteria; order Rhizobiales; family Beijerinckiaceae; genus JAIXZO01. The sequence goes on along the minus strand of CAYNUN010000277.1, from coordinate 3,031 downwards.
ATTTCGCCAACTCCTTCAGCCCGAGCCGGATCAGCGCGCTCGTCTCCACGCCCTCTCCCGCCTTGGCCAGCGCCGCCGCGACGGCGGTCGAGGCCTGCGCCTGCGGCCAGCCGAGATTGACGAGCGCGGACACCGCGTCCTGCACGGGCCCCGAGGCCCGCTTCTCCGCCACGTCTTCGACGAGCCGCGCGAGGCCCGGATCGACCACGCCGAACACGGGCGCCTTGTCCTTCAATTCCGCCACGATGCGCGCCGCGAGCTTCGGCCCCACGCCCGGCGCGCGGCCGATCGCGGCCTTGTCCTGCGTGCCGATCGCGGTGGCGACGCCGCCCGGGTCGAGCACCGACAGGATCGCGAGCGCGACCTTGGCCCCGACCCCCTGCACGGTCTGCAGCAGCCGGAACCATTCGCGCTCCGCATCCGAGCGGAAGCCGAACAGCCGGATCATGTCCTCGCGGACCACGGTCTCGATGGAGAGCACCGCCGCTTCGCCCGGCGGCGGCAGCGCCGTCAGCGTCTTCGCCGAGCAATGCACGACATAGCCGACGCCGTGCACGTCGACGACGACGAAATCCTCGCCGTAGGAATCGACCGTTCCCTTGAGCTTTCCGATCACGACGCGTTCTCCTGCGATGACGGGTTCTCGGCCGTGGCCGCGTCGGCGCGCCCGCGGTCGGCCCTCACCGGATCACGCTCCGCGTCAGCGCCTTGATCCCGCGATGCTGCGCATGGGTCAAGGCGATGGCGAGCGCGTCATTGGCGTCGGCGCTTTTCGGGTCCGCCTTGGGCAGCAGCACCTTCACCATCAGCCGGAGCTGTTCCTTCTCCGCATGTCCCGTCCCGACGATGCTCTTCTTGACGAGATTGGGCGCATATTCGGAGACGGGAATGCCCGCCCGCGAGGGCACCAGCATCGCGATGCCCCTTGCCTGTCCGAGCTTCAGCGTCGCCTTGGCGTCCTTGTTGACGAAGGTCTCCTCGACCGCCGCCTCGTCCGGCGCATGGGCATGCACGATGTCCGACAGCCCGTCGAAGAGCTGGCGCAGCCGGTCGGCGAGGCTGAGATTCTGGTCGGAATGCACCGTCCCGCAGGCGATGAAGCGCAGGGCGGGGCCCTGCTGTTCGATCACGCCCCAGCCGGTGTTCCGGAGCCCGGGATCGATGCCGATGATGCGAATCGGAGGTGCTGCCGCCATGCCCGAGGTTTAGCGCGAAGCGCGCCGCGAGGCATCAGGGCTCGCCGCCCGTCCCGTCATGCCCGCGCGGGCCGGCATCCATGCCTTCCGCACCCCGTCCATCCCGTCATGCCCGCGCATGCGGGCATCCACGTCGTCACCGCTCCGCCCTCACGGCGGGGAGCCCGTCCTCAGCCGAGCTTCGCCAACAGCGCGTCCGAGAAGGACGCGTTGGAATAGACGTGCTGCACGTCGTCGTTCTCTTCCAGCGAGTCGAGCAGCTTCATGATCTTCTCGCCCGCCTCGTCGTCGGCCGCGATCAGGTTCTGCGGCTTCCACACGAGCGCCGCCTTGCGCGGCTCGCCGAACTTGTCCTCGAGCGCCTTCGCCACGTCCCGCAGATTTTCCATCGCGGTGACGATCTCGTGGCCGTCTTCCGAGGAGGAGACGTCGTCGGCGCCCGCTTCGATCGCCGCTTCCATCATCGCGTCTTCCGAGGCGACCTTCGCGTCGAAGGCGATCACGCCGACGCGGTCGAACATGAAGGACACCGCGCCCGTCTCCGCGAGACTGCCGCCCGCCTTGGTGAAATAGGAGCGCACTTCCGAGGCCGTGCGGTTCCGGTTGTCCGTCAGCGCCTCGACGATCACCGCGACGCCGCCCGGGGCGTAGCCCTCGTAGCGGATCTCGTCATAGTTCTCGCCGTCGCTGCCCGACGCCTTCTTGATCGCGCGGTCGATATTGTCCTTGGGCATGTTCTCGGCGCGCGCCGCCTGGATCGCGGCGCGCAGGCGCGCATTCATGCCCGGGTCCGGCAGGCCGAGCTTCGCGGCGACGGTGATTTCACGCGCGAGCTTCGAGAACAGCTTCGACCGCATGGCGTCCTGGCGGCCCTTGCGATGCATGATGTTCTTGAATTGGGAATGCCCGGCCATGTGCGCGGCTCCTCGAACGGGGCGGGCGCGCCCGGAAGGCGGCTGCCCGAATGCTGAGTTTCGGCGCGCCTTATACGTCGTCGCCCGCGCGAAATGAAGCCGCCGTTTCCGCATCCCGCTCCGGCCCGCGCCGCAGACGTTTCTCGATCTCCATCACCGCGAGCAGGGATGCGGCGATCGCGAAGAGCCCGATCCAGAGCCCCGGCGAGATCGGGGAGACCTGCAGCACGTCCCGAAGCCCCGGCACATGGGCCGCGCCGAGATGCACGCCCTGCGCGAACAGCACCGAGGCGATCAGCGTCGGATTCGCCGAGAGCGGCACCCGGAAGGCGGACCGCGTCTCGCTGCGGCAGTTGAAGACGTGGACGTTCTCGAAGGCGACCATCAGAAACAGCAGCACGTTGCGCGCCTCCGTCTCCTCCGCGCCCGCCGCGATCAGCGAGGCGAACACCGCATAGGCCACGACGCCCGTATAGAGCCCCGAAACCGCCACCTGACGGATCATCGCGCGGTCGAGCAGCGGCTCGTTCGGCGAGCGGGGAGGGCGGTCGAGCAGGTCCGGCTCCCGCTTCTCCAGCGCGAGCGCGACGTCCTGCCCGCCATTGGTCACGAGATTGAGCCAGAGGAGCTGCACGGGCAGCAGCGGCACGGGGAGCCCGTGCGCGATCGAGAGCACGAACAGCACCACCTCCGCCGCCCCCGTGCTGAGCAGCAGATAGATGACCTTCCGGATGTTGGCATAGGCGGCCCGGCCCTCCTCGATGCCCGCCACGACCGAGGCGAAATCGTCGTCCGTCAGCACGAGATCGGCGGCCTCCCGCGCCGCGTCCGTCCCGCCGCGTCCCATCGCCACGCCGATATCGGCCCGCTGCAGCGCGGGCGCGTCGTTCACGCCGTCGCCCGTCATGGCGACGATGTGGC
>CAYNUN010000276.1:0-3452 GCA_964400345.1 uncultured Methylobacteriaceae bacterium | reverse complement strand
CGAGATCGAGCCGCTCCTTGATGTCGCGCGCCATCAGCGGGGCGGAGAAGAGGTTGTCGGTCGGGATGTCGAAGAAGCCCTGGATCTGGCCTGCATGCAGATCGAGCGTCAGCACGCGGTCCGCGCCCGCATGGGTGATGAGATTGGCGACGAGCTTCGCCGAGATCGGCGTCCGGCCCGAAGCGCGGCGGTCCTGCCGGGCATAGCCGAAGTAAGGCAGCACCGCCGTGATGCGCTTGGCCGAAGAGCGGCGCAGCGCGTCGATGATGATCAACAGTTCCATCAGATGGTCGTTCGCGGGGAACGAGGTCGACTGGATCACGAACACGTCCTGCCCGCGGACGTTTTCCTGGATCTCGACGAAGACCTCCATATCCGCGAAGCGCCGGACCTGACATTTGGTCAGCGGCATTTCCAGATAGGCTGCGACGGCCTCGGCGAGCGCGCGATTGGCATTGCCGGCGACGAGCTTGATCGCAGCTTTCATGGAACGACGGGCCTCATGCAGCGGAACGGGCCGTGCGGGCACACGGCCTCTTTGAGCTTCGTTCGGCTCTTAGCAGGGGGACCCGACCGTCACAATATCGCGGAGGGCCGGAATCACATCAAAGCTTGGGCAATTCCGGCCGCCCCGACATATCAGGGCATCAACTGCCCGCCGTTGACTTCGATGACCTGCCCGATGACGTAGCCCGAAAGCTTGTCCGAGGCGAGGTACAGGAAGGCGCCGACGCATTCGTCCGCCGCGCCGAGACGGCCCATCGGAATCGTCGACTTGGCGAAGTCGAGGTGCTGCTCGGTCGACCAGCGATCATGGAAGGGGGTCGCGATCGTGCCCGGCGCCACGCCGTTGACGCGGATGCGGTCCGCCCAAAGATGCTTGGCCATGCCGCGCGTATAGGTGGAGACGAAGCCCTTCGCCGCCGCATAGAGTTCCGCACCGCCGCCGCCGCCGTTGCGCGCCGCGATGGAGGTGACGTTGATGATGTTGCCGCCGCCCTGCGCCTTCATGATCGGCTGCACCGCCTGCGTGAAGGCGATCAGCGACCAGACGTTGAGGTTCATCACCCGGTCGTAATGCTCGGGCGTGAGATCGGCGAGCTTCACGCGGCCGAGCATGCCGCCCGCATTGTTCACGAGCACGTCGATGCGGCCGAATCGCTTCACCGTTTCGGCGACGATCTTCGCCGGCGCGGCACGGTCGATCACGTCGCCCTTGACGAGGCCCGCCTCGCCCCCTGCGGCCGTGATCGCGGCGACCACGGCCTTCGCTTCGGCCTCGCTGGCGTTGTAATGCACCATGACCTTCGCGCCTTCGGCGGCGAAGGCCTTGGCGACTTCCGCGCCGATGCCGGTAGAGCCGCCCGTCACCAGAACGACCTTGCCCTTGAGATCCTCGATCACGCGTCATCCTCCTGCATGCGGCTTCGCGCCGCTTTTGATCGAACCGTTTTAGGACGGGGGCGCGGCGCGTGCATCCGCCGATTTCGCATCAGTGTCCGTCGAAAGCGATGAGGGTGCGGACCGGGACCCCGAGCGCGCGCAGCTTGTCCGCCCCGCCGAGATCGGGAAGGTCGATCACGAAACAGGCCGCCACGACCTCCGCGCCGATGCGCTGGAGAAGCTGGACCGCCGCGCAGGCGGTGCCGCCCGTGGCGATCAGATCGTCGACGAGGATCACGCGCTGCCCGGGCGCGACGGCGTCCTCGTGCATCTCCATCTCGTCGAGCCCGTATTCGAGCGAATAGGCGATGGTGACGACGGAGTGCGGGAGCTTGCCCTTCTTGCGGATGGGCACGAAGCCCGCCGAGAGCTGATGCGCCACCGCCCCGCCGAGAATGAAGCCCCGCGCCTCGATGCCCGCCACCTTGTCGATCTTCGTCCCGGCGAAGGGCTGGACGAGTTCGTCCACCGCACGGCGGAAGGCGCGCGCATCGCCGAGAAGCGTGGTGATGTCGCGGAACAAAATGCCCGGTTTCGGGTAATCCGCGATGGTGCGGATGGACGCTGCGAGATCATCGCGGACGGAAACGGTCATCTTGATCCTGTGCAAAGGCGAGAGGCCGAAAACGCCGCATCATAACGCCGAAGCGACACCGTACCAGCCCGGAGGCGGACCATGACGGACACACGCAGCGACAGCTCGACGCCCTCGCCGACGCGCCTCGTCGACATCGACATGCCGTTCGGAAGATTGGTGCTGTTCTTCTTCAAGGCGGGGCTCGCGATGATCCCCGCGCTGATCCTCGTCTGGGCGGTCGCGGCGGCGGTGTTCCTGCTGATCGGCGCGCTGTTCGGCACGGGCTTCATGGAGCACGGGCGGATGATGCGGTGGTGATCAAAGCACCCTCCCCGCCACCGCATCGAGCTTTGCCAGCAGCGCGGGATCGCGGGCGGACGGCGCGGTCATGATCGCGTGGTCGAGCGCGCGATGGGAGCCGACCGGGCACTCCTCGCGCTCGGCCGGGAAATCCGCGGCGAGCCGGGCGACGACGCGCCTCGCCTTCTCGATATTGCCGTGCATGACGGCGATGACGCTCGCGACGTCCACCGCGTCATGCCCCGGATGCCAACAGTCGAAATCGGTGACCATGGCGAGCGTGCAGTAGGTGATCTCCGCCTCCCGGGCGAGCTTCGCCTCGGGCATCGCCGTCATGCCGATCACGTCGCAGCCCATGGACTTGTAGGCGATGCTCTCGGCGAAACTCGAGAATTGCGGCCCCTCCATGCAGACATAGGTGCCGCCCTTCACCACCGCGACGCCCTCGGACTCGGCCGCCGCCGCAACCCGGGCGACGAGCCTCGGGCCGACGGGATGGGCCATGGACACATGCGCGACGCACCCGGTGCCGAAGAAGCTCGACGGGCGGCCATGCGTGCGGTCCATGAATTGGTCGACGAGGACGAAGGTCCCCGGCGGCAGATCTTCCCGGAACGATCCGCAGGCCGAAAGCGAGACGACGTCCGTCACGCCCGCACGCTTGAGGACATCGATATTCGCCCGCGCGTTGATTTCCGAGGGCGGGATGCGGTGACCGCGGCCGTGCCGGGGAAGGAAGACGATCTCGGTGGCGCCGATACGGCCCCGGCGGAGCACGTCGGACGGCTCGCCCCATGGCGAAGCGATCGCCTCTTCGCGGACGTCCTGAAGGCCGGGCAGGTCATAGATCCCCGACCCGCCGATGATGCCGAGAACCGCCTTGGTCATGCGCAAGCTCCTGCCGAAGAATGCTCGAAGCTAGACCGGAGCGGGCGCCGGTGTCAGCCGGATTCCGACGGGCGCGCGAGCGGGGCCTCGGGGTCATGCGAGGGCGAAGCGCCTTGCATGCGGGCTTCGGACGTTTTCCGAACAAAAGGCGTGGATGCCCGCATGCGCGGGCATGACGGGCGGAAGCGAAGAGGACGAGAAAAAGAAAAAGGCCCCGGTGTCCCGGGGCCTTCTGTCGTCGGTT
>CAYNUN010000275.1:0-3459 GCA_964400345.1 uncultured Methylobacteriaceae bacterium | reverse complement strand
CCGAACCGGGCCAAGCCTGACGCCCGACGAGCGGAACGAAGCTGACGGGACCGAGATCCTCCTTCTCGAAGCCGGTCTCGGTGCGCCGCACGCGGATGAGGGACTGGCCGCCGAAGCCGCTGCCGACGGGCATCACGAGCCGGCCGCCGGGGGCGAGCTGCTCCTTCAAGGCCTGCGGAATGCGCGGCCCGGACGCCGCGACGAGGATCGCGTCGTAAGGCGCGAATTCGGGAAGCCCGAGGCTCCCGTCTCCTTGACGGATGTCGACGCCGTGGACGCCCGCGGCCGCGAGATTGCGGCGTGCGGCGTCGACGAGCTCGGGGATCCGCTCGATGCCGTGCACCGAATGCGCGAGGCGCGCCAGAACGGCGGCGGCATAGCCCGACCCCGTACCGACTTCGAGCACTCCGTCGGCGGGGCCGATATGCGCGGCCTCGGCCATGAGCGCCACGACATAGGGCTGGGACACGGTCTGCCCGCCGGCGATGGGCAGCGGACGGTCCTCATAGGCGAAGGCCTCGTAGCCGGGCGCGACGAATTTCTCGCGAGGAACCTTGCCCATCGCATCGAGGACGCGCCGATCCGTGATGCCGCGTCCGGCGATCTGATGCTCGACCATGGCCGCGCGCAGGCTCTCCGGATCCCCGGAGGGACGGTCGCGCCCGTCTTCCGCCCGCATCGCGTCCTTCATCTCCATCCGGTCCCCGCCTGTTCCGAAGGCCTTTGCGGGAAGACAACGACTTCGGGGCGCGCGGGTTCATCGCAAAGCCTCATCCTCGCCGCGGGGCGCGCGGGCGACGCGGGATCCGGAAGTTGATTTACGTTACGTAATGTCTAATCTGCCCGACGAGGGGGCTCCGGTCGATACAGTCAGGAGCGACATCATGGCGATCAATTCTCCCAAGGGAGACTGCAACGTGTCTGCGCCTGCGGGCGGTCTCGGACCCTATGCGGTGAAGGGAACGCGCGCGGACGATGCCTTGATCGGGAACTCGGTTCGGGGAGGGCCGGGCAACGACACGCTGACGGGGACGAACGGCAACGATTCGCTGAACGGCGGACCCGGCATCGACGACATTCGCCCGGGCTTCGGCAATGATTTCGTCATCGCGGGTCCGGGCGACGACACGTTCGGCGGCGGGCCGGGCGACGACACGCTGCTCGGGCGTCAGGGAGACGATTCGATCAGCGGCGGGCCGGGCGACGACGTCATCCATGGCGGGCAGGGATCGGACACGATCTCGGGCTCGAGCGGGGGCGACGACTGCATCCATGGCGGCTCCTGGGCCGACACGCTCAACGGCGGCATCGACGACGACATCATCGTCGGCGACAGCGGCGACGACTTCCTGACGGGCAATGCCGGAGACGATTCGCTCTACGGCAGCGCCGGGAACGACACGCTGCGCGGGGATGCCGGCGACGACACGCTGTTCGGCGGGGCCGGGGCGGACACGTTCTTCTTCGGCGCGAATACCGGCAACGACGTGGTCGAGGATTTCGGCAAGCACGACGTGCTCGATCTCCGCGGGCTCGGGCTCTACGACCTCGACGACGTGCTCGCCGCCACGGTCTTCGCGGGCGGGGACGCGGTGATCACGGTCGGCGCGAATACGGTGACGGTGTCGAACGTCACGAGCTTCGCGGTGGACGATTTCGTGTTCTGAAGTCTCGCCGACCCCGCTTCCGGGCGGGGTCGGCGTCCCGTCACGCGGCGAGCGCGTAGGAGGGAAGGCCGAGTTCCCTGATGGTCTTCTCGAGGACGGGCCCGGTGATGCCGCCCGCACGACGGAAATTGGCGTCGAGCTCGTCGCCCATCTCGAAGGCCACCGCGTAGCAGAGGGTCGATCCGATCCGCTGGGGCGGGGAGATCGGCTCGCCCGCGCATCCGGCCCGCTTGAAGGTGCGGTGCATGAAGGCGTCGATCACGGCGACGAAATGCGAGACGCCCGCGGCCATGGCGATTTCGTTCGAAGCGATCGCGAGTTCCGCGGTGGCGACGCCGAGCAGACGGTCTCCCTGCGCGACGCCCGCGTCGGCATCGACGGCCAAGCGGCTCACCTCCCAGATGCGCGGGCTGTAGACCGGGCTGCCGTCGGGCAGCAATTGGGGGAACACGTCGTTCAACATGTTGAACCCGGTCGTCGGCAGCAGGCGCATGGTGCCCACGACGTCTTCGCGCTCGTTCAGCGCGAGAAGATAGACGGGGTCCATGGCGTCGAAGCCGTCGACCTCCCAATCGCTGATGATGGGGACCTGCCAGGCCATCCGCTGGTGGAAGACCTTTTTGCGCAATTTATGCATGCCGTCGATCTCACGGGGAAAAAGACGACGTTGATGACCATGGATGACGCGGATCATGACGAATTCCTTCCAAGACGAGAATGGAAGGAAATCTATGGCTCTCCCCGAATGATCGGACCTGTACGAAAGGGCAGGGCGGCCTTCCCTGAAATCGCTCAGTAAAGTGCGATCGCGCCGCAGGCGAGAGCTTTCGCGACCGCTTGCGTCGTGTTCAGGGCGTCGAGCTTGCCGCGCGCGTTTTCGAGATGGAACTTCACCGTCCTCTCGCTGATGTTCATGATCCGGGCGATGTCCCAATCCGATTTGCCCGTCGCGCGCCAGCGCAGGCAGTCCTTCTCGCGCTGGGAGAGACGGCCCGCATAGTCGGGGAAGACCACGCCCGCCTTTTCCATCGCGAAATGGTGGAAGTGATGCGCCAGCAGCAGCATTTCCGGCATCAGAGCCCGGCGAAGATCGGCCCAATCCCGGTCGCCGAGATTCGAGGTGATCGAGAACAGGCCGAATTCGTGGTGGCGACCGCGGATCGGGAAGGACAGACCGTGACGGCCGACGCTGCATTCCTGCGCCTCGCCGAAGAAGCGCGAGACGAGCTTGTCGGAGCGGTCGATCGTGCTCCAATCGACGGGCAGCAGACCGCCGAGACCCGCACGGACGACGGGGTCGATGTCGATATAGTTCCGCTGGACGTAGCGCTTCAGCCATTCCGCCGAATAGGTGACGGCGTGAAGCGGCAATGCGGTCGGCTGCGTGGGGATGTTCATGGCCACGTAGGACACGTTGTCGATCCCGAGCCTTTTGACGGCTTCGCCCAGAAGATCCACCGCTTCGGGAACCTTCTCCGCTCCGGCGAGGCCGTCGATCAGCGTCGTCACGGTTTCGAGCGGCGCATCGCCGGTGTCCGAGAAGCCGAGGCTTTCGAGGCCGCCCAAGAAGGACGGCAAGCCCTTCCATTCCATATTCATCGCAGCGTACCGTTTTGGAAATGTAACTTGAAATAGAACGAAGAAATCACCGCACTCTTCACCATACAGCAGATCGCGGCCTTTTGCAGTTTCCATTTTGCGAGCGCCGAGGGGGCCCCCAATCAGGCGCGGGGGCGATCGGGGAGCGCGGTGCTCGAGACGCGGATGCCCGCATGCGCGGGCATGACGGCGG